>CAJQQJ010000302.1 GCA_905480445.1 uncultured Alphaproteobacteria bacterium
CGAACACGACCATACAATTCCACTGACTTCATCCTCGCCCTCTGACAAAACAGAGAGCTTAACACTGGCGGACTTTTACTCCGGCCACAGCAGAAATATTCCGCCGCTTCAGTGGTGGATTATTGCACCGGCGTTCTCACACCAATTGTTTTTACATTCTGAATCTAGAGGTAAAGAAGCGGCTGGCTTGGCCATTGCAACCTCTACTGACATACATGCTCATAAAGACTCTGTCTCTGCTTCAGAGATGATGAAGACACCAGAATATAAGCGATTGATCGATAAGTCCGCTGTAAGTTTCTTTGGCAAAGAAGAGAACAGCCTAGCCGCTATCGGACACGCCAGATTGGTTACAAACGGTCTGCAGGGAATTGACGCCAATAACCAACCCATTTGCCGCAAAAGCATCGTATTGGTTCACAATGGTATTGTTGTCAATGTCGACGAGCTTTGGGAGAAGAACCCTCACCTAGAAAGAACTAGCGATGTTGATAGCGATTTCATCGCTGCGATTTTGCATGACTACTTTGAGAAGGGTTTCGACACTCATCAGGCAATTTCGGAGACCTTTGACCAAGTTTATGGTGAAACTTCTATCGCTTACTTCACCGCAAACAAAAACGAGCTGGTTCTCGCCACTAACACTGGATCGCTGTACTGGTGCGAGGACGAGAGCGGAGATACCTTATTTTTTGCCTCTGAAAAGATGATATGTGAAAAGCTTTTAGATAAAGTATCCGCCTTCAGCGACTTTGATGTTTCAGACTGTAAGCAAATATCCGCAAACTCCGGCGCAGTCATTTCTTTAGAAGACTTATCAAAACAAAACTTCATTTTCTCAAAAAAATTGGCCGCCCCTGCAGTTGAGTCTCTTTTAGCAATCCAGAAGCGGATTGACGACAAGTCGAGAAGAATTGACGAAGCCAGGAACCAAATCAAGCGATGCACTAAATGCCTTTTACCCGAAACAGTACCTTTCATTCAGTTCGACAAAGAAGGTGTCTGCACGGGTTGTAGCAGCTACACTCCATGGCAGGCGAAGCCGAAAGAGGATCTGGTAGCCCTACTCGCCAGATACAGATCCTCGGACGGTTCACCGGACTCTATTGTCGCTTTCTCGGGCGGACGTGACAGTTCTATGGGACTGCACCTGATGAAAAAAGAAATGGGTATGAACCCCATAACTTTCACCTACGATTGGGGCATGGTGACCGATCTTGCTCGACGCAATCAAGCGAGGCTTTGCGGTAAACTGGGTGTTGAACATATCTGGGTTTCCGCCAATATCAAGATGAAGCGTGCCAACATTCGCCGTAACGTCGCTGCTTGGCTAAAACGCCCTGATTTGGGCTTGGTGCCCTTGTTTATGGCTGGGGATAAGCAAGCGCTGTACTATGCCAACAAGCTGATGGATGAGTCCAAAATCCCGTTGATGGCCTTTTGTGCAAATCATTATGAAAAAACCGAGTTTAAGACAGGTTTCTTAGGCATTTCATCAAAGAAAATGACCATCCATAAACCGTCTTCATTACCAATGGTTGGGAAACTAAGTATGCTGGCGAAGTACGGTATGAGCTTTATGCGCAATCCCGCCTATTTCAACAGATCTATGCCGGATACTCTTGGTGCTTTTTTCTCCTTTTACGCCATCAAACAAGATTACTTTTCGTTGTTCGATTATTTGCCTTGGGATGAGAAAGAGATCGAAAAGACTCTAATTGAAGAATACGATTGGGAACTCTCTCCAGATACTGACACAAGCTGGCGAATAGGAGACGGTACCGCACCATTTTACAACTATATTTACTACACAGTTGCGGGCTTTACTGAGTCCGATACCTTCCGTTCAAATCAGATCCGGGAAGGTGTTCTCAGCCGCGAGGAAGCCATGGCACTTGTCGATCACGAAAATCTTCCGCGTTGGCAATCCATCCGAGACTATCTTCAGATGATAAACATCGACTTTGATGAGACTATAAGAACGATCGACCGTATCCCTAAACTCTATTACAACTGAGTCTATAGTTAACTATCGGGTTGATAAGGCTTTGGACGTTCATTCTGATTGGTTCGCGAAGAGCAAACGACCTGTTAGAGGATCTGGCTACCCTGCTTCCAAGAGTATCTTGAGCACTTGAGACAGTCAACGCCGCCAAAATGTCTGAACTATCCGCCACAGTCTGCCAAACAAGCTATTTAAGCAGCCTTGCTTTCTATTTGTTCTGTCAATATCGCGTAAATAGAATCTGCGTTATTGGAGCCTCTAAGTTTTTCCAACGCGCCAGGATTTCGCATCAACCTCGATATCTTAGCCAGCGCTTTCAAATGGTCTGCCCCTGCCGTTTCACAAGCAAAAAGAACGCAAACAATATCAACTGGTTGGTCGTCTACCGCTTCAAAATCCACTGGTGTTTCTAGGCGAGCAAACAACATGGTTACTTGCTCGAGCTTTGTCAAACGTCCGTGCGGAATAGCGACACCATTGCCAACACCTGTTGAGCCAAGGCGCTCTCGTTCAACGAGTATGTCGAATACATCGCGCTCATCGCGCTGAAGCATTTCTGCGGCCTTTTTTGAGATTTCTTTTAGAACCTGCTTTTTGCTCGTGGCTTTGAGTGCTGGCATGACCGCAGTCGGAGACAAAATTGTTTGGATTTCCATCGATTCTCTTAGCGTCTGAAAGAGGGCTCTCTAGGAGAGAGCGCCCTCTTTTACAGGTTTTCAGCCGAAGGTCAACGTCTGTGTGGACGTTGACAAACTACTGACCAGGAGCCGGGTCAACCCAACCTATGTTTCCGTCCGCGCGACGGTAAACAACATTTAGTCGATCGTGGGCTGCATTCTTAAACATGAGGGCAGGTACGTCACCCAAATCCATACGCATAACAGCTTCACTAACGGTAAGGTTTGGTACTTCAGTCGCTGACTCAGCAACAATCAGCGGCGCGTCGTCTGCATGATCGGGCTCTTCGTCCGCAGGAGCTGCAAGAACAAATTGTTGGGCGGCAACTGAGAAGCGCTGCTCAAGGCTACGATGATGGTCCTTCAATCGTCGTTTATATCTGCGCAGACGCTTCGCTAGGTGCTTAATTGCCTCATCAAGGGAACTATAGGCATCGCCGCCACGCCCCTCTGCTTGCAGGTCTATGCCTTTACCGATATGGGCCACAACTTGAGAATGGAATTCGTGTGCATGCTTAGAGAAGGTCACATTCGCCTCTATCCCGTCACCAAAATACTTTTCAAACAAGGTTTGGAACGACTCTGCTACTCGATCTCTCAGGCTGTCACTAATTTCTAGTTTGTGGCCTTTAACGACTAATTGCATGGACAAATCTCCTTTTGTTGTCATTTAAATATTTGAAGTTTGATGAGTTTGGGGTGTCGAACGTTCTCCTTCCTTTGACTTTACTACCCTACATTTATA
>CAJQQJ010000303.1 GCA_905480445.1 uncultured Alphaproteobacteria bacterium
GCGCAATTTTTCAACGTTGAGAGTTTTGCCGACACCACAACCCAGCGCCTGAACAAGATCGGTCAGTTCCTGGTTGGCCCGCATTTTATCAGCAGTCGCGGAAGCCACATTCAAAATTTTGCCTCTCAAAGGCAAAATGGCCTGTGTTTCCCTGAAGCGGGCTTGCTTGGCAGAACCACCAGCCGAATCACCCTCAACCATGAACAGTTCTGTGCCAATGGAAGAGTTCCTAGAGCAGTCAGCAAGCTTGCCTGGCAACCGGAGTTTCCTTGTGGCCGTCTTGCGTGTCATCTCTTTTTCTTGACGCCTTCTTAAGCGTTCTTCGGCACGCAGAACGATCGAATCGATGATTAGTTTTCCGACCTGAGGGTTTGAAGAAAGCCAAAGATCAAAGTGGTCCTTAGAGGCGCTTTCAACCAGTCGGTTAACGGAGGCTGACGTTAGTTTCTCTTTCGTCTGGCCCTGGAACTGAGGTTCGCGGATAAAGATCGAGAGAACAACAGAACAAGACGACATAACGTCGTCTGGCGTAACGATTGAAGATTTCTTGTTACCAAGCAGTTCAGCATAGGATTTGATTGAACGAGAAAGTCCGATCCTTAAACCTGCTTCATGAGTGCCACCAAGTGGGGTAGGGATGGTGTTACAGTAAGAGGAGACAAACGTTTCACCTTCTGCAGGCCAAGCAACTGCCCACTCCATCCGGCCTTCTCCTTCTGGAAATTCAACCTGGCCGGAGAAAATGCCGTCAGTAAGCTGCTCAACACCTTCCATACGCGTGGAAAGGTAATCCGCTAATCCGCCAGGGAAGTGGATGGTAGCCTCAGTAGGCACGTCTTTAACATCGGTTAAAAGCTCGCTATCACAGTTCCAGCGGATCTCGACACCACGGTGAAGATAGGCTTTAGAGCGTGCCATCTTGAAAATCGTCATTGGATTGAATCGCGCTTTTTCACCGAAGATCTCAGGGTCTTGGTTGAAACGCACAGTCGTACCGCGGCGGTTTTGGATCGGGCCTTTACTCAACAGCTTTGTTACTGCTTTGCCTTGGCTGAATTTCTGGGACCAAAGCTGCTTATCTCGAGCAACTTCGATTTCCATATCCAAACAAAGCGCATTCACAACGGAAATACCAACACCATGCAGGCCGCCGGATGTCGCATAAGCTTTGCCTGAGAATTTACCACCTGAGTGAAGCGTCGTTAGGATGACTTCCAGAGCTGACTTGTCTTTGTACTTGGGATGTGGGTCTACTGGAATGCCACGACCATTATCGGAGATGGTCACGTACCCGTGTTTATCAAGGCCGACGCCGATCCTGCTTGCATGCCCAGCGACAGCTTCATCCATCGCGTTATCGAGCAGCTCTGCCACCAAGTGATGGAGCGCGCGGTCATCAGTGCCGCCAATATACATGCCAGGGCGCAAACGAACGGGCTCCAAACCCTCGAGAACTTCAATGTCCTTAGCGGAGTAGGAGGAAGAAGAAGTAGAGGATGATTCGAACAAATCGCTCATTGAATAACTCGGTATAAACTTGTGAAATCGGACGCCCAGTGCCTCTTTACGGAGGCAGGATTCTTTATAGCGCAAGTCCGGAGTCTATGGCAACAGCAGACTCGGGACAAAGAGAGAACGGATTCTCTTAGCTTGCCACAATCTCATAGGCGGCTGTTGATAAATCGCCTCTCCAGGCCCAAAGAGCGAGCATGGGCTGATCATAGGTTAGCATGGCGTGAGGCTGCATAGATCTATGCAGGATCCAATCGCCGCTTTTCTTGTCTTGAAAGGGCAGGTCGTCGACTGCCCAACCGGATTTTCCCTGTACAACATAATAAAGTTCTTCGGCAGGATGCCAGTGTTTCAAATAGGAGATCTTTGGTCCCTGCAAAAAGAAGCCAATTCTCATACGGCTGTCTACGATCATGCCCGTCGGACCGATCCGTTCGACGTAGGCTAAGTTCTCGCTCAGTTGCTGATTTGCTTTGGCTCCGTTGGAATACCCCCAACTAAACTGATCTGACAGGCTTATGATTAGGTCACTCAACGCTGATGAATCCCTTTGTAAAGCCGGTAAATGACGGCAAGCCGGAGCTAAACTAGCCTGTTTTGTTGGAAGCAGAGATGAGGATTCTATAAGTATTTTTTGAGCATCGCGGGCAAAATCTGAACCTTCGCTGGCATAGAGCTTTTCGAGTGAATCGAAGAGTTCTACCCATCCTTCTCTCAATCCCTTTTCCAATCGTAACCATCTGCTGATAGTTCACCCGTCCAACCCCAGATAGCCAATAATGGTTCGTCGTAGGTTTCCATCGTGTGCGGCTGCATCGAAAGATGATGGATGAAATCCCCGCCGTTCTTGTCAGAAAGAGACAAGTCATCAACAGCCCAGCCGGACCGACCCTGAACAACATGGTAGAGCTCTTCTGCTGGGTGCCAATGAGAAGGGTAATGGAGGTTAGGGGCTTGGATGAAAAACCCTAGTCTGGCCTTGTCGTTTTTAATCATGCCTGTGGGGCCAATCAGCTCGACTGCTGCCATGTTATCAGTGAATTTGGCCGGCAGCTTTCCTGCAACCACAAGGCGCCATTGCAGCAAATCGGACTTGTCTAACACTAAATCGGCAAGTGGGCTAAAGCCTCGTTGGAACTCGCTCAGCACAAAGCAGGCGTCAACTTGTTGAGGGGATTCAGTGACAGCTATATCCAGTGATCCCCTGACAAGAGACCCTAAGTCTCTCGCGATTTCGCTGTCATGTTGATCATACAACGGAGCGATGGCCTCAAGTATTTCACGCATTTGACTTCTCTCCCTGTCATGATGCAAGACTTAGACTGGTTCAATTATGGTCTGCTGTCAATAATTCGGGGTAAGTAAGTGTCGAAAATTGGGGTTCTAATGCTGGATACAGCATTCTACCGACCTGTCGGAGATATTGGGAATGCTGAGACCTGGGATGGGCAGGTCGCTTATCGAAAAATCAGCGGTGCCTTAGTTTCAGAAGTTGTTTCTCAGAAGGCTATGTCATCGGACCTACTGGATGCATTTACGAATGCGGCACTTGATCTGGAAAACGACGGTGTTTCAGTTATTGCAACCTCATGCGGGTTTTTAGGAGGCGTTCAAAAACAGATTGCTGATCGACTGACAGTCCCGTTTGTGTCTTCGGCTTTACAATGGGTTGAAAGACTTAAGAGCAATGGATTGGATGAGGAAGAAATCGGGATCATTACTTTCGATGATACTGTGCTGGCAGATATGCACTTTCCATCCAGTAAGAAAGGAAAAGTGAAAGTCTGTGGGTTACCACCCACGAGCACCTTGTCAAAGGCCATTAGGAATGACGAGACTTGGTTCGACCAACAAAGAATGGCCAACGAAATTGTTGAGTTGGTGTCAGGGTTTGTTAGCATTAACCCAAATCTGAAAAGCCTTGTAGCGGAATGTACAAACCTCTCACCTTACCGACCCCAGATTGAAGCGGCGATCTCCTTACCTGTCTATGATATTAACCAGCTTATAGCACAGTCTATGGACGGATAATCTTGACGCCGTCTTGTCTAAACTCTGCAGGTAAGTCTTGAGCATTGGTCAGAACCAGAACTTCGTCGCAAGATCCGATCATCGCTGGGAGGGCAGAAATCACTTCAGACCAATTTCGAGGGGCAAAAGGTGCAACTGAATCAAGCAAGGCGTTCTCTTGCCATTCACCGGCCAGGGTCTTCTCTGTCAGAACTTTGTAGCGTGTGTAGGGATCTTTCCCAATCCGTTTTAATTCTGCCGTAATGAATTCCCAGTCCTTGCCAGCCTCGAAAGAACTGTCGACGACGATGATAACCCGCTTCGGATCGTCAGCCAACTGACTGCGCATAGCCAAACCGGTTGAACCGAGTGCTATTACTGCGATCAGGAGCCAAAGCCCGAACAGAATTTTAAGGGAGCGAAGTAGGGTCATCGATTTACATCTGCGCGTTCAGCAAGCTGCCGATTTTGTAACGTACTTCGGCTTGGCCTGCATCGATTGACGCGGCCTCGACTAAAGCTGACAATTTCTTCAGTTCGCTCAAGTCAGCCTCATAGCCGATTGTATAGATTGGGATGTTTGCATCAATGATCAGCGGCTCGACATCACCAAAGGAGTAACCGCCATTGGGTTCTCCGTCCGACAAAACGATGAGTATGGGCTTGTGGCTTGGATTCTTAGCGGTAAATTGCTGTAACTGATGAAGGGCGACAACGATCCCGTCGTAAATCACCGTTGTCCCACCCGCATAGAAGCCCTGAACCGCGGCGTGGAAGCGCGCCTTTTGATCTAGGTCAAAGGTGTTGATTTCTAATTGAGATACCACCTCTGAAGAAAAAGCTACGAGGCCAATGGCGTTGTTTGGAGACACAAATTCTGAACCTTGTATCAGGGCTTCCTTAAGCGCTCTAATGCGACTGCCGTCCATTGAACCAGAGGTGTCCGCTAAGAAGACTGCGGCTACTGGTCGGCCAACATCTTTATGTTCTTTCCAAATACGTTGCGCTTGCAGCAGCTCTCCGCCAGCAGCTATTTCCGCACCAGAATAGTCTAAATCCGCATTAAAACCGTAGTCGGTGGCTTTCCGTTGCCAGTGCGCGGAATCTAAGAATTTTGCGAAGATCTCCAATCCTTCAACTTCCGTTTCAGAGAGGTCGCCGATGCCATAGAGAGGGTTGTCGTGCAAGATACCAAAAGGAAGGAACTCGTATCCACTGCGCAAGGCACTGGCTTTTACAAAAGTCTGGTGTTCCATGATGAAGGAATCTAAGGAGCCGCCGCGTTCTACGGAGTCGCGCATTTGCAAGGTCGTTAGAGCCACAAAAGGCACGCGCTGCTGAAACTGCTCAAAAGCTGAAGTCACACTGGGGTCGAGGATCGAAAGGTTTGCCTCGCCTGCATAAGATTGGAGCACAGAGACAAGGAAATTGAGACCGGTTGAGGAAGCGAATGGATTTGTGTAGCCCATAACAAGGTCGCCTTTTGTGACTGCAGTTGTCAGGCTTTGCAAGTCGAGTTTAGGGTAGCTTTGGCGCAGTTCTTCGGCCTTACTTTTCTTGAGTACAACGCCAGCCGTGTTTTTAACTAGGCGTTCTCTGATAGCGGTTGTCTTAGTACCTTGGGCCTCAACCATTTTCACCCAAAGATGATTGGAAGGCGTGAAGGCGTGGGGCAGATGTTTGCCGGATGCGATAAACTGATAGCCGGTACCCGACGCAATTTTTCTAAGTGCAACTTGGATAGTCTGGCCCTGGGCAGTGGTTTGTTTTTTCGAGTTAAAAGCCTTCGTAGCCTCGACCAACCAGCCGTCATCGCCTTTTCCTGCCTTCTCAGATGACGAGAAAATCTCGAGGCGCAGTTCATTTGAGCGCTTACGCGGATTGACGACCATCGAAAACGTATCAATTGAGGGCAGAGTTGCCGCCAAATCAGCGCCGCCAGTCGGGGACAGATGGGCGCGACGGGTGACATAGTCTTCGCGCCATTCAACGGACTTGAGCGCGCGTTCGATGGTTAAGGGGAAAACAAGATTTCTAGCTGTTGGCCAGAAGGAGCCGGCGATTACAACGATTACTACCGCACCCAAGATCCATGAAAACTTCTTCATTTATTTCCCCTAATTCGTTCAGCGACTTGCAGCAAGTCTTTCACCCCTTCGTCCAGATTAACGGTTTGGAGCTTAGTCTTCGAGCCAGACAAAGATGTCGTGGCATTGATCATCGAGGTTAGTGCTTCTTCGTTTTGAGAGAGCAGCTTATCGGCTTGCTCGATCTCGCCCGCTCTGATCAGGAGTCGCTTTCTTAAACTATCGATTTCTTTGAGATGGTGGTCTTCGTCACTGTTTTCAAGCGATATCAATCGCTTTTCCACTGAAACGACATCGATGGTGGATATCGACTTGTAGAGATCATTTACTTGCTCAAGGACCGTGACAGAAGAGGAGTACAAGTTTTCAGCTGATGCAGTGAGTTCATGATGACGGTTATCGCGGTCATCTATCCGTCCCTTAATGGCACTCACCAGGCTAGAATACTTCACCTCAAGCTGCTCAGTCTGTATTGCCCCTTGTTCACAGCCGAGATGGCGCAAGCTAGACTTTAACAAGCCCATATGCGTTCTGTCAGAGTTGGATGTGACCGCCAATTCCTGAAAAGTCTGCATCCGAACTTCGTCGCTAAGTGATGCCATGAAAAGCCACAGCAGGAAAAGGGGAAGGGTGACCGTTCCCAAAATCAAGTTAGATGTCAAATCCAGGCTTAACCAAAGCGAGATAGCAATTGGCAAAAGAATGCAGGCACCCAAAGCCGCTAAGGTCATGGGGGAACGCAGGGCCGTTGCAACGGATAGAAGGAAATTTTTCATCTTGTCTTCTAGATAGAAGCTCCGCGCCCTTTCAGCAAGATTGATTGCAAGCGCGCAGCAACAAAAAAAGCCCCGCCAAAGATGGCAGGGCTTTTCCCGGGAGTTACTCTTAAGCTTAACAGCTGTAGTACATTTCGAACTCGACAGGGTGCGGTGCATGCTCAAAGCGGTGTACTTCTTCCATTTTCAGTTCAATGTAAGCATCGATCTGATCTTTGGAAAAAACGTCGCCCTTCAATAGGAAGTCATGGTTTGCGGCAAGTGAATCCAATGCTTCACGCAAAGAGCCACAGACTGTTGGGATGCCCTTTAGTTCTTCTGGCGGCAACTCATACAAGTCCTTGTCCATGGCTTCGCCTGGGTGGATCTTGTTGTTGATGCCATCGAGGCCAGCCATCAACATGGCAGCGAATGCCAAGTATGGGTTAGCTGTTGGATCAGGGAAGCGGACTTCAACACGCTTTGCTTTAGGGTTCGAGCCGAACGGGATACGGCAAGAAGCGGAGCGGTTGGATGCTGAGTAAGCCAAAAGAACTGGTGCTTCGAAACCTGGAATCAAGCGCTTGTAGGAGTTTGTTGATGGGTTAGTGAAAGCGTTCAAGGCTTTAGCGTGCTTGATGATGCCGCCTATGTAGTAAAGCGCGGTATCAGAAAGTCCGGCATAGCCGTCGCCAGCGAATGTTGGCTTCCCGTCTTTCCAGATTGACTGGTGACAGTGCATACCTGTGCCATTGTCGCCTTGAACTGGCTTTGGCATGAATGTTACAGTTTTGCCGTAAGCCGCCGCGACATTGTGAACTGTGTACTTGTATTTCATGATGTCGTCAGCTGCGCGGACCATGGTGTTAAACTTCACACCGAGCTCATGCTGGGATGGAGCCACCTCATGGTGGTGCTTTTCCATCTCGAGGCCCATGGCGATACCAACGGAAACCATTTCAGCGCGGATATCGTTACCCTGATCAACAGGCTGCACAGGAACGTAACCACCCTTTGGTCCTGGGCGGTGACCCATGTTGCCGCCGTCCATCTCATCGCCCGAAGCATAAGGCGCTTCTTCAGAGTAGAATTCATAAAAGGACAGGTTTGGACTAGTCTAGAAACGAACATCGTCAAACATGAAGAATTCGGCTTCCGGCCCGAACATGACAGTGTCGCCAATACCAGTTGAAGCAACATAGGCCTCAGCCTTACGTGCTGTGCCACGCGGGTCACGGTCGTAAGCTTCGCCAGTATGCGGGTCGCGAATGTCACAAGCGATGATCATATGTGGTTGCGCTGTGAATGGGTCCATGACGGCTGTCGACAGGTCAGGCACGATCAACATGTCAGAGTCGTTGATTGCTTTCCAACCGGCAATGGAAGAACCATCGAACAAAACGCCATCTGTGAATGCGTCTTCATCCATTGCGCTAACGTGCATGGTCATGTGATGCCAACGGCCACGGGTATCTGTAAAACGAAGATCTACGAAGCCTACTTCGTTTTCTTCAATCATCTTCTGGATTGATGCGTAATCGGACATGATTCTCTCTTTTCTACTCAGGGATCTAAATTAAAAGTAACAATTAGGGGGGGGGGGCGGAAATAGCGCGCGTCTACAGAGCGTCGCTTCCACGTTCGCCAGTGCGAATTCTCAACACGTCTTCTATGTTTGTAACGAAAATTTTTCCGTCGCCAATTCGGCCAGTGTGGGCGGCTTGCTGAATGGCTTCGACGGCGCGGTCCAGCAGATCGTCGTCCAAAACAACTTCGACTTTTACCTTCGGGAGGAAGTCGACGACGTATTCCGCGCCACGGTAAAGCTCAGTGTGGCCTTTTTGACGACCGAAGCCTTTGGCCTCTGTAACGGTGATACCGGCAATGCCTATCTCATGGAGTGCGTCTTTCACGTCATCCAATTTGAATGGCTTAGTGATTGCTTCGATTTTCTTCATAACTAATGGCCTCTGGAATCTTGAGCACAGATCTTATGCAGTTAAGATTGCAGAATTCGTGCCAATCAACAAAGAAATGAAGAAGAGTTTAGAATCAAAGGGTTATGGAGATGTCTCAGAACTTGTTAGGTCACTGGCCACTAGTGATGGCATAAAACTTAGACAGGCTGCCTAATTTTTGGGCAGGGAGGGCGGCTGTTTTTCAGGCAATAAATGCCGCCGTTTAACGGCCAAGAAAAAAATGCACAAAAATCTGTCAGCTCTTAGTTGACGTTTGAGAACCCACTCTTTATAGACGAGCCGGCTATGGCGGGTGTAGCTCAGTTGGTTAGAGCACCTGATTGTGATTCAGGGGGTCGCGGGTTCAAGTCCCGTTACTCGCCCCATTTTTCTTAAAGAAATCAATGGGATAATAGCTAGGCACTTAGATTGAGTTGCCACCGTTTTCGAGGCGGCCGAAATTGTTTCTCAATACATACTCATCTAGTACCTTAGCATCGAAGTTTCTTTGTTTTTCGTAATCTTGATCAGCGTTAACATTCAGGGCTTTTGCAAGTACTTTTACAGTTAGTGCCGGTGCGATATTGGGTCGTTTCACAGCCCGATTCTATAAATCTTTATGCATCTCAAACAAAGTCGCTTATACTAGACAGTGTTTTTATAAAGTTATATTTTGGCCTTGTTTTAGGCCTATGGCTTCTTTGCCTCTATATTTTGGGAACTGCGATCATGCGGATTTTAAAGATTGCGCTGCTTACTCCATTGTTTTTCGCTGCTGGTTTGCACTTAGCTGTGGCTCAAACCTTCACTGATGGACTTGATGCCTTACAGGCAGGGGACGCCGATAAGGCATTCACCATCTGGAAGCCACTGGCCGATGACGACAATCCACAAGCGCAATACGGCTTGGCTTTGTTGTTAGAAACCGGTGGGCGTACATTTGGTAAAAATGAGCAAGAGGCCGCACGGCTTTATCAGTTAGCTGCTGACGCAGGCGTCGTACTCGCAAAAACCAACCTCGGCTTGCTTTACGCGGAGGGTCGGGGCGTGAGTGAAAACCCAAAGAAGGCAGCAGCTTACTGGGCTGAGGCCTCTGAAGCCGGTCATCATATGGCACAGTTCAATCTAGGGCTTTCCTATTATACCGGTAAAGGCGTTGACCAAGACGCTGGCAAAGCTGTTGAGCTGATCCAAGATGCCGCTTTTGGTGACTTGCCAGAAGCGCAGTTTGCAATGGCACAGTTCTACCGCCTCGGGATTGGAGTTCCAAAAGACCCGTCTTATGCGCTGGCTTGGTATGAGAAGGCCGCTGAAAAGGGCAACAAAGATGCGC
>CAJQQJ010000304.1 GCA_905480445.1 uncultured Alphaproteobacteria bacterium
GTCAAGCGCATGAAGTGCTGGATGATCAAGATCGCTGGTGGTCACAAAAAGTTCGGGTTGGCTGACGAAAGGTTTCTGCATGACAAAAGTTACCAAATATTCCAGCCTATGGGAATCCTCTAGTTATGCTGAGGTCTCTAGCTCTAACTTCTTCCATCGTCATAGAGCGGCTGAACCAAGCGTTATAGAAAGGTGTGCTGACCTGAAAAACAGTGTCATGGTATTCTGAGGCCGTTGCATAAGCGACATAGCCTAAGGCTGTTCCCACAAACTTGGCGATATTGAACGATCTTTGATAGCCATCTGCCTTGTGAATATGGCGCAACCTCAAGCCTTTTCGAACTTTCACAAGATTTTGCAAAACTGCAGCTACCCTGGGTGCCAATCGTTGGAAGGCTGCCATTACCATTCCATACTGACCTAGGCTTCGGCGGAATTCTTTAGCAGCGATGTTGAAGGTATCCAAGTCAATTTCCATAAAGGCATCGATCTTGAAGCCTAATGGATTGCCAACTTGTAAGGGCAATTTACTCGCGTTGGCCAAAAGGCGCGACTGAATCAGTTTCTCAACATAGGGAATAAAAAAACGGCGGCCAACGTGCGTGAAGTAGTTTGCTAGATAATTTTCCGCTGAGGCCAGTTTTGAATGGGTATCATAGCGTGTACAGTAAGATGGAACTTTCATACCTCTATAGAGCGTATGCAACACGACCTTGCGATCTCGTGCTCTAAAAGACAGAACCATAACGGCGTCGGCCCGAGAAGACAGAGCTTTGGACTTTAAATGCCCAGCCCTCATAGCCTCGACCCTGGCTGCGGCACCGCCTTGAAAGTCTTTTCCAACCAAAAGAATATTGAGTTCGCCGTCACTAACCGCGGAAGCAACTGTGTTTTGCGATCTTAATCCAATCGCCTGCAGGAAAAGCGAATCAACCTCGGGAGTGACGTGCTGTGGCTCTTGATACTTTCTAGAAAGCGGTTGGAAGCTTTGCGCCGAAGCTTGCAAGCATCCAAAAACCAAAACCAGCATAAAGGCCGATAAGATGGCAACTTTATTGATCAACTCATTTTCTCCCCAAACCATCACGTCGAGTTTTGTTAGCCTAAATCCTGCCAAAAGCTGTAACATTGAAAGCGAATCGAGAAAAGCCGAGATTACAAGGACCATCGAGCTATGCAGAGCTCTTCAAATAAAGTTGTTGTTGCCGCCTTAATTGGCAATGGATTGATTGCCATCACAAAATTCGCTGCTTCCGCCATGACCGGCAGTTCAGCCATGTTAAGCGAAGCCATTCATTCTCTGGTGGATACGGCCAATCAAGGCCTTCTGCTCTATGGATTGAAGAAGTCCCGAAAACCAGCGGATGAACGCCATCCCTTCGGTTATGGCAGAGAACTCTATTTTTGGGCCTTTATCGTCGCCATTTTAATTTTTGGCGCGGGCGGCGGTTTTTCGATCTATGAGGGATTCAACAAGCTCTTCCACCCTCATGCAATCACGAACCCACTTATAAACTATATCGTTCTAGGGCTAGCGATAGTGTTTGAAGGTGTAGCTTGGACAATTGCCTTCAAAGAGTTTTGGAGGAGCAAAGGGAAACTGTCGTGGTTTAGAGCCGTCCAAGAAAGCAAAGACCCGACCATTTTCACAGTCTTGTTCGAAGATAGCGCTGCTATGCTAGGTTTGATCATAGCCGCTATTGGTATTTGGCTCAGCAGCTCAATGGGAATTGTCTACGCCGATGCCGTTGCTTCTATCTGTATTGGCTTCATTCTTGTCATCACCGCGTCTTTCCTAGCCTACGAAGGCAAAAGCCTGTTGATTGGCGAAGGAGCTCTTCCAGAGCAAGTAGCCTTGATCAGAAGCCTTATTCAGGACAATGAAACAATCCTTGGCATCAACGAACTTCT
The DNA here is from genome assembly GCA_905480445.1 of uncultured Alphaproteobacteria bacterium. Taxonomy (GTDB): domain Bacteria; phylum Pseudomonadota; class Alphaproteobacteria; order UBA7985; family CAJQQZ01; genus CAJQQZ01. The sequence continues at coordinate 1,912 of CAJQQJ010000304.1, forward strand.
GACACTCCACGCTGGCCCAGAGGACATCTTGTTAACTGTATCTGTTGATTTCAAAGATGGTCTGGACAGCGGAGAAGTTGAACGCAGTATTTCCCGGATGGAAAAACGAATTAAGTCTGAAATTCCGCGCATCAAAAAGATATTCATCGAAGCGCAAAGCTTTTCAGGCCATTGGGAAGACCGCGCACTTAGCGAAAAACAAAGCCAACCCGAATGAACTCTAGCAAGTTTTCACAGATCGACGTTTTACAAAGCCTGTTTTGCCTTTGGCATTCACCCTAATCCATCGATTGTTGCCGGTCTTGCCGGTGGCGCTATATTGGCTGCCTGCAGTTAACTGAGCTAAGACTCTAGAAGCACGGCTGCCGCTAGCATGGAGCGTCGCATTTTTCGTCAGACAAACTGATTGGTTGAGGGGAAAGATATGACCGGAAAGTGAATCACTTGCAGTGGCTTGAGACACAACAGCGAGCAAACCAGCACCGACAATCAGGCCCGTAGATTTTCTATACATTGTTTTATCCTGTTGGAATTTGAAACTAGGCGCAATTCTCATAGCGAAGAATTGAGCGATGAATGAAACCTGTCTGACCATTGATAACAAAACGGAACCAATTGCCATCGCCTGTCATCGCATCCGCGTAATGCCTTTGATTTTGTCCTATAACGCGTAACGACGCTGATTGTTGGCTCGGTCCTGCACGAAAGTTGCCGTTGGCGTTCAAACAAAGGTAACCATTGAAGCTAAACAAAGCCCCAGGTGCGGAATAGCTCGCAAAAGTGGTGGAACTCATCAAAAGAAAACAGATCGTTGCAAAAACTCTGACAATCACGGTCAAACCTCCTATAAACACTGCACCTTTCTGAAGCGACTTGAGGATAGAGGCAACTCAAATGTCCGTGTACCAAGTCGTGAACAGCGGAACACTGAACGAATGATTACTGCACAAAGAACGAACCATCTCGGTACCGAAAGCGCTTTCGAAGTACTTGCGAAAGCAAATGCATTGGCTGTAGCCGGAAAATCGATAATCAACCTCTCAATTGGTCAGCCTGATTTTCCAACGCCGGCCAACATCGTCGAGGCTGGTCGGAAAGCCTTTGCAGACGGTCATCACGGTTATACGGCAGCAAACGGTATGCCAGAGTTGCGAGAAGCCGTTGCGGAAGACATATTTACCCAACATCAAACCAAGGTCTCCGCTGACCAAATCCTAATCGTTCCAGGCGGAAAAGTAACAATGGCTTTTGCCATGCTTGTTTTCGGAGAACCTGGTGCAGAAATCATGTATCCGGACCCGGGTTTCCCGATCTATCATTCGATGATCTCCTTCTCTGGAGCGACGCCGGTGCCCATCCGCCTTTACGAGGAGAAGGGTTTTTCATTTTCTGCAGATGAAGTCTTGTCTAACATTACGCCTAAAACTCGGCTTATCATCTTGAATTCCCCCGCCAACCCAACGGGCGGCGTTGTGGAGAAAGCTGAACTTGATAAACTGGTCGCTGGTCTCGAAAGGTTTCCGGATGTCGCCATCCTGACGGACGAGATCTATTCCCGGATGTGTTACGACGGCATGAAGCACCAGTCGCTGTTCTCCTACTCTCAGCTCGCTGACCGTCTTATTGTTCTCAACGGTTGGTCCAAAACCTATGCCATGACAGGTTGGCGTCTGGGCTGGGGCTATTGGCCAAAATCTCTTGTTGAGACCGTCACGCGCCTAGCGATCAACACCCATTCTTGTGTAAATGCCGCGACTCAAATCGCAGGCATCGAGGCTCTAAGAGGACCTCAGGACGAAGTTGATAAGATGGTAGCGGCATTCGATGTGCGCCGGAAACTGATTTTCGAGAGACTGAATTCAATCAATGGATTTTCTTCCGTCATGCCCAAGGGCGCATTCTATGCTTTTCCAAACATCAGCGGCACTGGCTTCACTTCGCGAGAGCTACAAGACCGCTTACTCGAAGAACTTGGCATCGCAACTATTGCTGGCACGAGCTTCGGTGAGCAGGGTGAAGGCTTTTTAAGGTTTTCCTATGCCAACTCAGTAGAGAATATCGAAGAAGCGCTATCCCTAATTGCGGCCTGGATTTAGCCACACTATTCACCTAGTTTCACAAAGCCTGAACCTGGAACTGCTAATTTCATGCTGAAGCCGTTTAGATTTGCCTTTCTGTTCGCTGTTGGACTGCTCTTGTATGCAGCTTCCAGCCCATTGGGCTATGCACAGAACACTGGGAACGAACTGTTCGAGCGAGCCCTTAGTCTTGAGCAAGGGGAAGCAGGAGCCGTTGACTTAGGGCAGGCTAGAAAACTTTACCAAGAAGCCGCCGAACAAGATCACCTAGAAGCCAAAGTTCGTTTGGCCCTTCTGGATGAAGGCACAAACCCTTCCGTCGAACAGTGGTTGAAAATCAAAGACGTCTATCAGAGAGCATCAACCAGAGGCTCCACACTTGCGATCACCCGCCTTGCCAACTTGTATGAAAAAGGTCTTGGTGGTGAAGCCAACTTAGAAAGCGCTATCTTTTATTACGAGCAGGCAGCTGCCCGTGGATCAGCAGAAGCAACGGCAGCGCTAGCTAGGCTGAAACCAACAGAACCAGTGAAGGAAATAGCGAAACCAATTGAAGCAGCTGAACCTCAACCAGTTTTTTCGTTAAATGATACAGTTTCAACACAGAACGCTGAAGATACAACTCCCGAGATTCAGGCGGTCGAACAAACAGTAGACCAAGAATCTGTGCCCGAAGCAGTAGCCGAACCGGCGCCAGTTGCAGCTGTTGAATCCACAAAAACAGAGCCAACTACTAAAGCAGATCCAATCGAAGCGGCAACTGTAGCTGTTGCTGAACCTGCTGTTACAGAACCACCCGCCAAAGCTGAACCAACCGAAACTGCAACAATAGCAATTGCCGAGCCCACTAAGACAGAACCAACTGCTAAAGCTGAACCAATCGAAGCGGCGACAGAAACTGCTGCAGACCCCATCAAAACAGAGGCGACTGTCGAGGCAACACCAGCGGAAGGACTCAACAAACAAGACATCGCAATTCTTCAACAAATCTTGGAGTCTATTTCTGCCCAGCCAGAACAAGCCTGGTGGCTCAACGGTCAGCTCGATGCTATGACGCCAGCCTATCTTCTTTCCGCTCAAAGCAGTGAAGTCTCGAAGGCCAAATTGCTGGAGCTTGTGACCACAAAGCTTTCCCGCGATGAATGCGCTACGAGAGGCGCTTGGATTGCGCTCATCTCCACACTTTCAATACCGGATCTTTCCGAAAAATCTGCTACGCTTATCAAGAAGCAACCAAGACGCTGTAAAACTGCTGTCTTTCAGAAACTGCTGAATGAACTGGGCCATTACAAAGGTAAGATCGATGGGCGCGCAGGCGTGCAAACTTGGACAGCAGTTGAAAGCTTCAATAAAACATCTGACAAGAAGATCGCGGCCAAAATCACAAACTCGACAGTCCGTGAATTGGCCAAGAGTTTAGCAGAAACACGTCGTTACTAAGCTCATTGCACACGGCCCCAAGCCAAAGCCATTGTTCCGCTAACTCAGGTTCTTCTTGCCTCAAACTGAGACTTTGTCTAAATCGGCGTTTTCTTAATGGAAATCCGAACAATCTAACGCGAAGGACAAGATGAATGGCTTGGTCTCCAGATAAAACTGTTGTCAATTCCTGGAATGAATGGGATCCGCTAAAACATGTGATCGTTGGTATCGCTGATGGAACCTGTATTCCCCCTTCTGAGCCTGCATCGGAATCCAAAATTCCCGTCGACAGTGACATGCGTGGCATGCATGGTCCACGCACCCAAGACACCGTTGATGCGGCTAACGAAGAGCTCGACAATTTTGCGAACGTTATGCGCAAGCGCGGGATCAAAGTAGATCGGCCAACGGCTATCGACTTCAACCAGGTCGTCAAAACACCTGATTTCGAACATGGCACCATGTTTGGTTGCATGCCGCCTCGTGACGTGATCCTAACGGTCGGTAGCGAGATGTTAGAAGCAACGATGTCCTATCGCTCACGTTGGTTCGAGTACCTTTGTTTCCGGCCATTGTTGCAGCAATATTATGACGAAGATCCAAAGATGCGTCATGAGTCAGCACCAAAGCCGCGTTTGACCGCCGATACCTACAAAGAAAACTATCTTTCTGACGATATCACAATCGAAGAGCGTCTTGAGATGGTCGCTAGAAAAGACTTTGTGACAACTGAGTTCGAGCCTTTGTTCGACGCTGCTGACGTTCTACGCTTTGGTAAGGACCTGGTGGTTCAGCACGGTTTCACGACCAACCTGAAAGGGATTGATTGGCTGACACGTCACTTCCCAAATCACCGTGTTCATGCTGCCAACTTCCCTGGTGATCCTTATCCAATCCACATCGACGCTACATTCACGCCAATCCGTCCTGGTTTGATTATCAACAATCCAGAACGTAAGCTCCCAGATGAGCAGCGTAAAATGTTCCTCGATAACGGTTGGGAAATTGTTGATTCAGCGCGCCCAGCGCACAACTCTCCACCGCCACTTTGTTATTCATCGGTTTGGCTTTCTATGAACGTCCTTGTTCTTGATCCGAAGACCGTCGTCGTTGAAGAGTCAGAAACATTCCAGTGCGAACAGTTCGATAAAATGGGCATGGAAGTGGTCCCTGTGCCATTCCGTAAAGCCTATCCTTTTGGCGGTGCTTTACACTGCGCAACCACAGACGTTTACCGCGAAGGTGACTGTGAAGACTATTTCCCAAAGCTAACACAAGCTGGCATGATCTAGCCTTTTCGCAACAATCTAGATAAGAAAGGCCTGCTCAATTGAGTGGGCCTTTTTCTTTTGGAGCGAACAAAATGAAGACCATCGGATTAATCGGCGGCATGAGCTGGGAAAGCACTGTAGTTTACTATCAACTGTTGAACCGCATGGCGCGCGAACGTCTTGGTGGCCTTCATTCAGCGAAACTATTGCTTTGGTCTTTTGATTTCGCAGAGATCGAAGCCTTTCAAGCCGTCGGCAATTGGCCAGCAGCGAGGGAAGCGATGATCAAGGCTGCACAAAACCTTGAAAAGGGTGGCGCCGAATGCATAATCATTTGCACCAACACAATGCACAAAATGGCGTCCGATGTTCAATCCGCTGTTTCAATTCCGCTGATTCACATCGCGGATGCTACCGCGGCAGAAATTCAGGAGCAGGATTGTAAAAGCCCACTGCTCCTGGCGACCCGCTACACGATGGAGCAAGATTTCTACAAAGGACACCTACGGGATAAGCACGGTATTGAAGCTGTCGTTCCCGATGAGAATGGCCGCACAATTGTTCACGATATAATCTATCAGGAGCTTTGCCAAGGTATCATAACGCAGAGTTCCAAACAGGCCTATTTAGGCGTGGTTGAAGAGGCCAAATCAACCGGCATCGACGGGATCATTTTCGGCTGTACCGAGGTTGGACTTTTGATTGGCCAGGCAGACTTTGATCTTCCTTGCTTTGACACAACAGAGCTCCACGCTAAGGCCGCTTTGGACTTTGCTCTCAGCTAATCAGCTGTCTTCTAACATCCGCCCGATCAATTCCTTTGCGATTTTGGCGGCAACCATTGCGGTGATGTTGCCGGGGTCACGATGGGGATTGAGTTCTACGACATCGGCGCCTACAAGCTGGCCGTCAAAGTTGTGAATGATGTTTAAAACTTCTCTCGTAGAAAGGCCGCCAGGCTCATAGTGCGACACACCAGGCGCAAAGGCTGGGTCCAGACCGTCAAGGTCACAGGACAGATAAACTGGACCATCGAAACTTAGATCAGCCACCCCGCTCAAGTCTCGCATCTCATGTATTTCCACACCAAAGCGCGCCGCTTGCTCTCTTTGGTGTTTGTTCAAAGTGCGAATGCCAACCTGCACCAACCGACCAATCTTGCCACTTTCCATCAGACGCGCAAAGGGCGAAGCATGACTGTAAGGGTTATCCAGCATATCGTCGTAGAGATCAGGATGCGCATCGATTTGAAGAACGTCCAAACCTGGGTAATGGTCTGCATGTGCTGAAATCACGGGGAAAGCGACCGAATGATCTCCACCCAAGGACAAAACCTTCCCACCGGTTAAAATCAGTGAAGAAACAGCATCATTAATCGCATCAAAGGCAGCGTCACCTTGTAGATCCTCGAGCCCTACGTCACCGGCATCTAAAAAGAAATCGCTATCACTTAGATCAAATCCAGTCTCCGTAAAGGAATTGGCTGATGAAGAGTGAAATGACTCTCTAATGCGCGCGGGGGCCAAAGCGGGGCCAGTCAGAAAACTAGAATTGTTGTCTTGCGGCAAGCCCAACATGTGAACTGTCGTATTTTCTTCTACGCTCACGATTTGATTCCTATCCATCAAACGCATGAGATCTTCGGCTTGTTGCAAGTCACCTGGTCTGTTGGCATTAAAAAATGGATCCACGCCATTGGTTTCTTCAAATGGCACAACGGCGACCTGATAGTCTGCTGTCCAATGATCAACTTTGCGAACTCCCTGCTCTAGTACTTGATGCAGGCCCTCGCGCAACCGAACGGGCCAAAGTCCGGCCACTGGATGTGTCCGAGCCTTAGACGAGGCCATCGCGATATCGGAGGCACCGAGGCCTGTGATCATAGCTTTAGCATAGTCTCGCGGCAGAAAAGGACCGTCACAGGGAACCGTTAAAACATGGGTGATGTCAGGACGGTTTTCCGCCGCCCAAGCAAGCCCAGTTAACACGCCCGCTAAAGGTCCTGCGAACCCTTCAAAGACATCAGGGATCACCCGCTTGCGAAACTCATCGAAAGTACTTGGATCACCATTTGCATTGATAACAATCTCAGGAACTTGTGGTTCAAATCGTGCAAGGACATGGGCCAAAAGCGACTTGCCTGCGATCAGCTTAAACGACTTGTCGCCGCCCTCCATCCGCCGTGATAGGCCACCGGCCAAGATCAGGCCTAGAACTTGTTGAGAATTCATGATGGTGCTCCATGGTCAAAAACCAGTCTGTCTTGGCCCGAAAGCACCGTGAAACGCTTGCCCTTGGCGCGACCTACCAGAGTCAATCCCGTTTGCCTGGCTAGTTGAACACCCCATGCCGTAAAACCCGATCTCGACACTAAAATAGGAATGCCCATTGAAACTGTCTTAATGACCATTTCAGAGGTCAAACGCCCGGTCGTGAAGAAGATTTTGTCCTCGGCAGAGATTTTATGCAGATACATGTAGCCCGCGATCTTATCGACCGCGTTATGTCGACCGACGTCTTCCATGTAGACCAAAGGCTGGTCACCCAGGCAAAGAGCGCATCCATGAATCGCACCTGCCGCCAGATAAAGACTAGGAGCTCCATTGATTTTTCGGAGCAAGGTAAAAAGGTCTGTCGTTTTAAGCGCTACATCAGTGGACAGCTCGGTCTCTTCCAGCTTTTCCATGATGTCACCAAAAACCGTCCCTTGAGCGCAGCCCGATGTCAGAGTTTTCTTCTTGAGTTTGTCCTCAAAATTAGTCTGACGGTTGGTGCGAACGACAACAGTCTCTAATTCATCGTCATAATCAATTGCTTCAATCTCTTCGTCTGGCTGCAACATGTTTTGATTCAGCAGATAGCCAACAGCAAGATAGTCTTGATAGTCAGAAATCGTCATCATGGTGACTATTTCTTGACCGTTCAGAAAGAGAGTGAGCGGTCTTTCAACAACAACTGCCGTTACACTTTCCGCGCCATCCTGATCCAGTCCAACCACTGTTTCGGTCAAGTCATTGCGTGTCATGTCTGGGCGCAAAAGAAATCCGGCCAACTCTTCTTCAGTTGTGGCCTTGGCGACGGCGCGACGTGGCGGTACAGTTTGCGTCAAAGGCTCGTCTTTCTTTAATCTTTTTGCTAATTTCAGCATATGGGCGTTTAAGCATCCCAATCAATAAGGATTTTATAAAGCGAATGCGAAGTCTCTGGGAAGCAATGGCGACAGCTTTTGATCTGATTTGGTCATTTGATCCGGCTTTAATCGAGATCGTTGGGCTTTCTCTCTATATAAGCTTCACGGCACTGTTACTGTCAGCCGTGATTGGCTTGCCACTTGGCGCACTTCTCGCCACAAAAACATTCCCGGGTAGGCAGTTACTCATTGCGCTGGTTAATGCTCTTTTTGGTCTTCCTGCAGTAGTCGTCGGGTTGTTAGTTTATTTGATGTTGAGCCGCACTGGCCCTCTGGGCGCTCTGGGTCTCCTTTACACGCCCTCGGCGATGATCATTGCTCAGGCCATTTTGATTACCCCCTTGGTCACCGCCCTCGCCCGCCAGACCTTGCTTTCCTTTTGGGAAGAGTACGACGAACAATTGAGATCACTTGGGCTAACACCAGTGACAGCGATACCTACTTTGTTATGGGAAGCGCGTTTTGCACTCTCTGTGGTTTTGTTAGCAGCTTTTGGTCGGGCCATCGCCGAAGTTGGCACCGTCATGATTGTCGGCGGTAACATCGAACATGTCACCCGGGTCATGACGACTTCCATTGCCCTAGAGACCTCAAAAGGAAACCTCAATCTAGCCGTCGCACTTGGTATTGTCCTGCTGCTGATCTCCTTGTCCGTCAACCTACTCAGCCAAACGGCCTCTTCTATTTCAGTCCGTAATCAAGGATCAACAGCGTGAAGATTTTACCGCTGGAGCTCCGCAAGGCTAGCTATAGTGTGAGAGGTACTCAGATTCTAAAGGATCTCTCCATTCAGCTAACAGCCGGCTCTAGAACGGTTGTCCTTGGTGCCAATGGTGCAGGGAAGAGCTCTTTTTTGAGGCTTTGTCATGGTCTCCTGCAACCAACAAAAGGTGAAGTCATATGGTATGGAAATGCCGATGCTAAGCTCTATCAAGCCTTCGTTTTTCAAAGACCTATTTTGCTCAGGCGTTCCGCTATCAAAAACGTGGTCTTTGCTCTAGATGCGATGGGGAAAAGTGATGGTAGTTCTTTAGAACGCGGCATGGAAGCGCTAACCACTGTTGGCTTGGCCGGCAAATGCCATCAACAAGCTAGAAGTCTTTCAATAGGCGAACAACAAAAACTAGCCATCGCGCGCGCAACAGCGCTTTCGCCCGAGGTCCTCTTTCTGGACGAACCAACATCCAGTCTGGATCCGGAGGCGACAACCGAAGTCGAGCACTTGATAAACCGGCTCCATGAAGCTGGCACCAAGATTGTCATGACGACTCATAACCTTCGCCAGGCCAAGAGACTGGCTGATGACGTCGTCTTTATTCATAAGGGTGCCATATTGGAAACTAGCCTGGCAAAAGACTTCTTCGAAGCTCCAAAATCAAAGGAAGCAGCAAGCTTTCTCTGTTAGCTCAGGCCCTGCTTTCTAAGCCAAAACCAACCGCGCAAGCCGCTGAGAACCAAAAAGCTGCAAAGCAAGTTCAGACACAAGCTCGCAAAGGCGATGGATCCTGGGGTTATGAAATAGGCGACCACATTAATGGCTGAGATCAGAAACAAATAGGCCGCGAAAATCGGCAGGAGCTTGTTGTCTCCATTCCTTAATCTAAAGCTAAAGAAGATAAGTAGAGGGATCATAACCAAACAAAAGACGCCTAAGAAGGTATCTCCTGCCAAGAGGAACAGCATTGCCCCAACTAAATGCCCAAAACTGGAAATGAGAAAAACTACGCCAGACATTTTCAAAGCCCAGCGAGCGGACGCTTCATCTTTGATGAAAATCCAAAATCCTAGCAGTTGATTCTTATCCCCTAGAGCCATCTGATTAGTCTTCATGCTCAGCGATGAATTTCTCAGCCTCAAGAGCCGCCATACAACCCATCCCAGCAGCAGTTACTGCTTGTCGGAAGATCTTGTCTTTCACGTCACCTGCTGCATAGACGCCCGGTATTTCAGTTTTGGTCGAATCTGGTGCGGTGATCAAGTATCCAGTTTCATCCATCTCAAGCTTGCCCTTGAAGAGAGCTGTTGCGGGATCGTGGCCAATGGCAACAAAAACGCCGTCCAAAGCCAACTCTGATTCAGCCTCTGTGTTTCTGTTACGCAGTTTTACGCCTGTGACACCCGCGCCATCTTCGCCCAGAATTTCTTCAACAACTGTATCCCACAGGACTTCAATCTTCGGATGCTTAAACAACCGCTCTTGGAGGATTTTTTCCGCGCGTAACTCATCTCGACGATGAATGAGTGTTACTTTGCTGGCATGGTTAGTCAGATAAAGCGCTTCTTCAACGGCAGAGTTGCCGCCGCCAACTACACAAATTTCTTTGCCTCTAAAGAAAAATCCGTCGCAAGTTGCACAAGCCGATACCCCAAAACCTTGGTATTTCTGTTCTGATTCTAAACCAAGCCAACGTGCCTGAGCACCGGTACAAATAATCAGCGTATCGCCGGTATAAAGCTTTCCAGAATCACCCTTTGCCACGAAAGGCCGCTTGTCGAGCTCTACCTCAACAATGGTATCAAAGATCATTTCTGTACCAACGTGCTTGGCCTGACCTTCCATCTGCTGCATCAACCACGGGCCTTGGATAGCCGCTTCGAAACCTGGATAGTTTTCAACTTCTGTCGTGATCGACAGCTGGCCGCCTGGTTGCAAGCCCTGAATCAACATGGGTTCTAAACTGGCGCGCGCCGCATAGATCGCTGCGGTGTAACCTGCAGGGCCAGAGCCAATAATGAGAACGCGACTGTGTTTAGTATCTGCCATGGAAGTTTGCCTTTTACCGGACGAATCATTGGGCAATCAGCACTACTAGAATCGTTGAATGGGATCAATGTGACTCTTACGAATCAAGTGAAGGTGAACCGTCCCTTGAGCAGTTCCTTAACGAAATCGGCTGCTCTTTCGGTCTCTCGGAGCGGTTCGTAGCTCCAAGTCGGCAATTTGCCGTCAAACTTCTGAGTGATACCTGCTTGTTCAAAGGAGTCATGAAAATCAAAAAATTTCTTACGCCCACCCGGCCAATGGAAAACTTGGATAGGCTTACCTGTGAAGGCTGGCTCACAAGCCATGTTCACAGAATCACTGGTGACAACAAATGAATCAACCAAGGCGAGTATACCTTTGTATGGATTGTCGCCGGGCTCGGTAGCGCCAGCATACCAAACATCTGCGTCCAGGTTTTTCTCAGCAATCGCAGCCGCGAGTTTTGCTTCCAACTCTGCGCCCGACCGTCGAGACGTCGTGACGGCTAGACCAGCGCCGTACTCTAAGCACAATTGGGAAAGCTTGTTGACTAAGTCATCAATAGCTTCGCTCGTGACCTTGTATGCGCCGTTTCCGCCACCAACAAGAACCCCGACCAAAGGACGCTTCAGACTAGAGAACCTACTTCGGTAAGTTAGTTGTGCTTTATCGAGAGCTGCTTCTGACAAAGCATTGAGCGAACCTTTGAGTGCAGCAACGTTGGCCCCTCTAAGACGGTCATGCTCTGATACTATCACAGCATCAAAGAGCCCAGGAGACACATAAGGCTCATGAATATAGACAGTCGCTGTATGCCCACCAGTTGCTTTTTTTATCGCTAAAGCGATTGGCACTGTCTGGCGACCGCAAGCTATGATCAGATCGGGAAACTTGCCATCCAGTGAAGAGGACTCTTTGGAAAGAATAGAAAGTGATCTAGGGCAAACAGCGGTCGGCAACTTACTCCACGGAAAAGCCAACTCAACGGTCTTTAGCTCAGGTGACAAGCCTAATGCAGCCGCAAGTCCCTCACATTGTACAATGTTTCCGATCCTTCCATCGTGAAGGATCCAACAGCTGGGTAACGTCATTTGCATCCGCCTATTGAACTCAAGAATTTGTCTAACGCCCGCCAAGGATAGAGGCAACAGGCGAGAGCTTGGTGAGACTTATTATTTCTCATTCTTGAAATTTTATTACAAGGCTTTATGATCGGCAGCGGGAGAATAAGAAATTTCATGTCTGACCATAAGATCGATAATATCGACCGGCAAATTCTGTTAGAACTGCAGGAAGATGGCCGAATGACTAACGTTGAATTGGCGGAGCGGGTCGGCATTTCACCACCTCCCTGCCTTCGTCGTGTCCGCAATCTTGAGGAAAAGGGCTACATCAAAGGTTTCAATGCTGAAGTCGACCAGGAACTGCTGGGCTTCGGGGTCACAATTTTTGCCTATGTCGGTCTGTCTAGCCAAGCGGAAAGTGATCTCGTTGCTTTCGAAGAATTGATGCGGTCATTGCCTGAAGTCAGGGAATGCCACATGCTGTCTGGTGAGATTGATTTCCTGTTGAAGATTGTCGCTTCCAACATGGATGCTTTTCAGCGGTTTCTGACTGGCCAATTGACCTGCGCACCCAACGTTAGCCAAGTGAAGACATCTCTCGCTGTTAGGGCCTCGTTTCGTAAGGCCGGTGTCCCTATTCCAACATCTTAGGTAAGCTAGGGCACTAAAAAAGTCGGCTACCTCTTGAGATAGCCGACTTTCAAAATCTACTTCTTTATGTGCTTCGCTTGCTACTCAATAGCAACAACACGCGTGCCAACTTTAACTTTTTTGTAAAGCGCTGCTACGTCTTGGTTATACATTCGGATACAGCCAGCAGAGACCGCACGCCCAATAGAGCTTGGGTTAGATGTACCGTGAATACGAATGTAAGACCAACCAAGATACAAAGCGTGAGTACCAAGTGGGTTACCGGGGCCCGGAGGAATGACAGATGGAAGCTTTGGATTAGCTGCGAGCATGGACGGCGTTGGACGCCAAGTAGGGCCAACAACTTTACGATTGATTCTTGTAGATCCTTTTATGCGGCGCCCATAGCTTTTGCCGACTGCAATTGGATAAACTAAAGCACGGCCATTGCCCAAAGTGTAATAAAGACGCTTTTCCTTGTACTGGATAACAATCGTGCCCTTACCGTACTTATTGCCAAAAGCAACTTCGCGACCACTAACGCCTCTCAGGCTAAAATAGCCACCGCTACTGGCTTTACCAGACACTTGTTCTTCGGCATTTCTTCCACCAAGAGCGGATGCATCCAAAATTGGCAACAAAAGTAAAGCAACAAAGAAAGCAATGAAACCAACGGGTTTCTTAATCAAAAACATAGTCTCCCCCAAACAAGACGATAATAACTGATCGGCAAACTGCCACTTTCTCACCACAATCGCAATTGCGCTTTCGAAAATGGACTAAATGTGAACTATCCGAAGCCTAGAATCCTAAGTTCTCGCAAGGGTTCGCCACCGAGAAGAGTGTTCGTCCCCTCATTCACGTTCAAAACCTAGCTGTCGAACGAATCAGCCCACGACAATTTGTTGATTCGGCAGTCGATTCAAAAATTATCAAATGTATTGTATGTTCAGGATTTCATAGTATTTGACGCCCTTAGGAGTCGCAACTTCTACAGAGGTTCCAACCCTTTTAGAAACAAGCGCGCGCGCAAGCGGAGCTGTGATCGACAGTTTGTTAGCCTTAATATCAGCCTCAACTTCACCAACGATCTGATAGGTTGCTTCCTCGTCTGTGTCTTCGTCAACAACTGTCACAGTTGAACCAAACTTGACGTCGTCGCCGGTCAGTTTGGTCACGTCAATAATTTCCGCTCTTGAAATCTTATCTTCAAGTTCGAGAACGCGACCTTCGATAAAAGACTGCTTTTCTCTGGCGGCGTGGTACTCAGCGTTTTCAGACAAATCACCATGTTCACGCGCTTCAGCAATCGCAGCGATTACCGCATGTCGTTCTACAGTCTTTAGCTGGCGAACTTCTTCTTCCATGCTTGCAAAGCCAGAAGTCGTTACAGGTACTTTATCCATCGTAATTCCAAGTCCAATTTTTTAGTCTGTTGGTTAATTCGGCGCGCAACAGTAGCCGATTTTCTTCGATCAGGCACTAAAATAAGACTGCAACGAAGCAACTTCAAGGTTTTCATCTTGATTAACCCTAATTGCTTCCGCGATAGCGAAGGCGCCGGACAGTGTTGTTGAGTAGGGTAAAGAGGCTGTCAAAGCAGTTCGGCGAAGCGAGAAGGAGTCGCTGATGGCCTGTGCACCCTCTGTTGTGTTGAGAACCAGTTGTACCTCGTCGGACTTCATCGCATCAACAATATTGGGACGGCCTTCCAGCACCTTGTTAACGATACGAACGTCCAACCCAGCTTTGGTAATTTCCTCTGCCGTGCCTCGCGTTGCTATAATAGAGAAGCCGAGTTCAATATAAGCCTTAGCAAGCTCTGAGGCTTTCGGTTTGTCGTGGTCTCTCAGAGATATGAACACGCATCCTGCATCTGGCAATTTGTTGCCGGCCGCCAGTTGAGCTTTCAAGAATGCATGCCCGAAATCGTGATCCAACCCCATGACTTCGCCAGTTGAGCGCATTTCTGGTCCAAGAACAATATCAACGCCCGGGAATCGTTCAAACGGAAAGACTGCTTCTTTAACGGCGATATGACCCGACTTCATTTTAGAGCTCAAGTCAAAGTCAGTGATTTTCTCTCCGGCCATTACCCTGGCAGCAATCTTGGCGATTGGAATACCGGTGGCTTTGGCTACAAAAGGCACTGTGCGGCTGGCACGTGGATTGACTTCAAGAACGTAAATCTCTGATCCGCGTACCGCGAACTGAATGTTCATCAAACCAACAACGTTGAGCGCTTTAGCCAACTGAACTGTTTGAGTTTTGAGCTCTTCTACGAGTGAAGGCGCAAGAGTACGCGGTGGCAGGGAACAAGCCGAGTCGCCGGAATGAATGCCTGCCTCTTCGATGTGTTCCATGATACCGGCAACATAAACGTCCTTACCGTCAGAGACCGCATCCACGTCGACTTCGATGGCGTCACGCAGATAGGATTCAATCAAAACAGGGTTATCCCCCGAGACAAGAACTGCTGTCTGAACATAACGCTGCAACGCTGAGCGATCATGGATAATCTCCATGGCTCTGCCGCCTAGGACATAAGATGGACGAAGCAAAACAGGATAGCCGATTTCCTCAGCGACTTGCTCTGCTTGCTCTGCCGTGAAGGCAATGCCGTTGTCGGGCTGAAGTAAATCCAGTTTCTGCAACAGCTTCTGAAAGCGTTCACGATCTTCCGCTAGATCAATGGCATCGGGTGACGTTCCTAGGATCGGAATGTTTGCTTCTTCTAGAGCCGCTGCCAGTTTCAATGGTGTTTGACCACCGAACTGCACAATGGCACCAAGCAATTCGCCTTTGCTTTGCTCGACTCGGGCAATTTCAATCACATCTTCAGCCGTCAACGGCTCGAAATAAAGGCGGTCAGAAGTATCATAATCAGTGGATACGGTTTCGGGATTACAGTTGACCATAATTGTCTCATAGCCCGCATCTGACAGCGCATAAGCGGCATGAACACAGCAGTAGTCAAATTCAATCCCCTGCCCAATACGATTGGGCCCACCGCCCAAGATCATGACCTTCTTGCGATCACTCGGATCAGCTTCGCTTTCCGGAGGGTTTACCCCGTCGCCTTCATAGGCGGAATACATGTAGGACGTAACAGATGGGAATTCTGCGGCGCAGGTGTCTATCCGTTTGTAAACCGGGGCGATGTCGGCACTTTTACGAGTTTTAGCAACGTCTTTTGCTGTCACACCTGTAAGCTTCGCAAGCCTTCGATCAGAGAACCCAAGCTTCTTGAAGCGCAAGAGCTCTTCACTGTCGGACGGTAGACCGGCGTTAATCAGTTCGCTTTCAGCGGAAACCAACTGCTCGATCTGACGAATGTACCAAGGATCAATTTTACAGGCTTGATGAATTTCGTCTACAGAAAGCCCATGTCTCAACGCTTGGGCGACCATTAGAATTCTATTCGGTTCGGGCTTTGAGAGCGCTGCTATCACAACTTCTTTATCGACAATACCAGCACTATCCACCGCTCCCGGAATGGAGACTTCATCGAAGCCATCCAAGCCGATCTCCATTGAACGGTAGGCTTTTTGTACAGATTCAGCAAAGTTACGACCAATCGCCATAGCCTCGCCAACTGACTTCATCGCTGTAGTCAAATTGGGTTCTGAGCCAGGGAACTTCTCAAACGTAAACCGAGGTATTTTGGTTACAACGTAATCTATGGATGGTTCAAACGAAGCAGGCGTTACCTTGGTGATGTCATTATCGAGCTCGTCGAGATGGTAACCAACAGCCAGCTTCGCGGCAATCTTTGCAATTGGGAAACCGGTCGCCTTTGACGCCAGCGCAGAAGATCTCGAAACACGAGGGTTCATCTCAATCACTATCAAACGTCCATCTTCTGGATTAACAGCAAACTGAACGTTGGAGCCACCTGTCTCGACGCCGATTTCTCTCAAAACAGCAATCGAGGCATTACGCATGATTTGGTATTCTTTATCGCTTAACGTCAAAGCCGGAGCGACGGTGATGGAATCACCGGTATGGATTCCCATTGGATCGATATTTTCGATTGAACAGATAATGATACAATTGTCCGCCTTATCGCGGACAACTTCCATTTCGTATTCTTTCCAACCCAAAACTGATTCTTCAACCAAGACTTGGCTTACTGGCGAAAGCCTCAGGCCTTGTGCCATCAGTTCGAAATATTCATCACGATTATAGGCAATCCCCCCGCCTTGGCCACCGAGAGTAAATGAAGGTCTTGAGATAACGGGAAGGCCAACAAAGTCTAAAGCTTCTTCAGCGTCCTCCATTGAGGATATCAGGCGCGATTTAGGGCTTTCTAGACCAATTCGATCCATTGCCTCTCTGAACAACAAGCGGTCTTCAGCCTTATTGATGGTTTCAGCGTCAGCACCGATCAACTCAACACCAAATTCCTCCAAGGTGCCGTCTTCGGCTAAAGCCAAACCTGTGTTCAGACCAGTCTGGCCACCCATAGTCGGCAGTAAAGCATCCGGGCGTTCCTTTTCAATGATCTTGGCAACGATTTCGGGCGTTACGGGTTCGATGTAAGTCGCATCCGCCAACTCAGGATCCGTCATGATCGTTGCCGGGTTCGAGTTAACGAGGATAACGCGGTAGCCCTCTTCTTTGAGAGCCTTACAAGCTTGAGCGCCGGAGTAATCAAACTCACAAGCTTGGCCTATAACAATGGGTCCAGCCCCAATAATCAAGATGGATTCTATATCTGTACGTTTTGGCATAATCGGCGGTTACTTCAGCCTTGAATGGGCAGCGTTCATTCACTGCGATGTGGGCAAATCAACGCCTTATAAAGGCATAGACAAGCTGGCTCAACGGTCTATATCGCCCCAGGCTTCTTTTTGCTCAAACAATTCCCAAATAGCACAATCAAAGATTCCCGAACCAGATTTTTTCGAAGAAAAAATCGCTGCCTGCACTGCCATTACCTCCAGCTAATTTTAGAACTAAATTGCCTAAAATTAAATGTAAAATGCGAATCGATGTATTCGCAAGAATAAAAATATCCAGCTGAACTCAAATTTAAGAAAAAAAGAATCCGCAGAGAATCGAATACTTAAAACAAACTTAAACATTGCTTCAAACCGACTCCATCTATTTGGATTCGAAAAGAAATAGATACTTTAATTAGCCTGTCAACTGAGTGATACTTTGCAAAATAACAAAAAAGTATCGGGCAAATGTATTCAAGGGTCGCCAATCTGGCCGCTGTAACATTGGTTATGGTGGGGTTAGTATTTTCTGCGTGGGTTTTCACTAAAACACCTGCGCATGGCCGCACCGACCTGGAAAGACCCGAATCGGAAGCTATTGTTGAAGTGTTTGACAATTTTGTTGCTGTCGAAAACTTTCATCATTTGGATGATCAATTCAACCAAGTCCTTTCGAACGAAGTTTTAGATCTGAACCAAGTAAAGTCTGTTGACCTCGTGCATATCGAGCCGAGCGACGAGGATGAACGTCACCAACTTGCTCTTAGCTTCGGTTTCAAAGACGACAGTTTCCTAGCCGTAAAACTGATAGCGTCTGGCAGTTCTGACGCTGACTACTCATTGGCAAAAGCACTCATCGGCGGCCACAAATTGAGTTTTATCATCGGTTCAGAAGCTGCTGTTATCGGGCGTCATAGTCATAAAAAGGGAGATAAAGTATATCTCTACAAGGTCTATGAGAATGAACTCTTCGCCCGCGATCTACTCCATGCCCTTACAACCGAAGTTGCTAGCCTGCCAAATTCGCTGTCCAATTTCTCCCCGTTTGGTAGAAACGGTAGAAATGGATTGTTGCATCGAGTTCTTGAAACGAAACAGACAGATAAGCCAATTTCTGTGAAAAGCCTCATGCCAAGTTATGGATCGCAGATGGCCTATGATCTACATCTGATAGACACGACTAAGCCTTTCTCAGAAATCCAACGACGCTCGCTTGTTGATCCTTCCGCGATTTCGTTGGCTTCCCAAAGCTACTCTCTGGACCTTCGCCAGTAAATTCAATCAAGTAAAAGCGTTGAATGTCATCAAGGTTTGCGTGTCTTTGATGTTCGCAATCGCATGGATTTTTTCATTCACAAAGCGGCCAATGTCCTGGTTGTTTTCAAGATGCACTTTGATCATCAAATCAAACTCACCTGAAATCGAATAGACCTCAGACACTTCTGAAACATGATCCACGAGATCAGCCGCTGCATTGTAGGCTTGGCCCAACTGGCATTTCACAAAAACAAAAATGGTCTGCATGGCTTTTCCTCAGTTCAATGGGCCTCTAACGGTTCTCCATAAACCGATCCCGATCAGATAAGCAAGGCAAAGCAAAGACACAAGCATCAACCAGCCCGGTTCTTTGCGTTCAAAAGTCACCAGTATCACAAGATTAACGACCCCCCAAATGATCGAGATCGGCAGAGTGATTCTCCGTAAAAAGATAACCCGAGCTGGGTGCACGAAATAGATCGGCGCAAACGACAGAACTACACAGAAGGCTATTATGCCCAGATTCACCCATGGGTCTAACTGGAGTATATAGAGATAATAAACTGCTATATTCCAAACAACGGGAAATCCCTTAAAGAAGTAATCGTCGGATTTTTGATCTGAATTGCCATAGTAATAGAGCGATGCGAGCAAGACTAACCCGGCCGCGACCAACCCCCAACCGGCAGGAACCAAGCCAACCACGTAAAGAAAAATGGCCGGAATGATGGCATAGGTGAAGTAGTCAATCACTTCATCCAACGTGTTACCGTTGAAACCGGGCAGCACTTTAATCACATTGAAATAACGCGCTAAAGGACCGTCTATCCCATCGACAAAAAGTGCTAGAACAAGCCACCACAAGGCAGCATGGTATCTGCCTTCGAAAATTGCCAATAGAGCCATCATCCCGATAACAGCCCCTAGAGCTGTTAGCAGGTGAATAAGCCAAGCTATAAGTCGGTGGCCGGAGCCGGATCCTGATTCTGTCATCAGACCTGAATTTCGATAGTCAATGATGGGTCACAAAGCTTCTGCTAAGGACTGGAATTGGAGTCGATAGTAGAGCAGGACTCCCAACTTCAAAAGCTTTTTCGCTGAACATTCAAAATTTAGATGTGAATTGACGGTCCACCACCACAAAGATGTAAGCCTACAGCCCATAAAATCATCCAAGCTGCAGTGTTTCCCTCTTTAGTTCTTGTTTCAGAAGCAAGTAAACACCATTTTAGGCAGAATGCGGAGACCAATAAAAACATTAACCATTTCGCTGATGCTGCTGCTGGTGGGTTTGCTATTTTCACCAACATCCGCCAATGCTCAAACCATACCGCTCTTCCATTCCTTGATTGACGTTGGAAACGGGATGGGCATCAAAGTAACAGAAACAATTAGTACCCGAAGAAACTTGCTGCCTTTGGAGCGTCAAATTTCTTTGCAACCCGTCTATGGTTACAACAAAGCAAAGCTGGATATCGTCTCAGTTCTTCAGAATGGAAATGAAGCTGACTATCGTTTGAGTGACAATGACAAAACTGCCTTCCTGGAAGTAGGCGCAGCAGACAAGTCCACATCGTCAGAACTTGTGACCTATGTAATCATTTATCATCTAAGCCACCAAGTCGCTTTGTTCAAAGACTACAACGAGCTGATTTGGAATGTAACCGGCAATGACTTTAGCGATCCAGTGGAGAATGCCTTAGTTAGTATAAGAGTTTCAGACGGAAAACTTCTAAGTAAAAATGCCTATACGAGACTGAACGGGCAGATAGTTGAAGTGCCACAAAAATCGATTGGTATGAAACTAAGAACCAACAACGCTCTAAACAGTGGCGAGGCATTTTTCATCAAAGTGTCCT
>CAJQQJ010000305.1 GCA_905480445.1 uncultured Alphaproteobacteria bacterium
CAGTAACTCGACACTTGCTGGTATCCATTTGATCCATTGCCAAACCGTTCGCGGCGGACAGGCTGCTGACTATATCTTCTTTAAGCAACTCTGTAACACCATCCAATTCAGGCAGTTCGTTGATGTTGATTTCTACGGAGAGCTCGCTGTTACCCTGTGTCATTTCCAAGATATGACCAACTAATCCAAAACCAGTTACGTCAGTACAAGCGGTTACACCACTCTGCTGAAAAATCAGTGACGCTGCATGATTTGATTTCAACATCCCATCCACGGCTGCCTCTATCCAACGACCCTTTGTCATCAACCTCATTTGCCCAGCCATAATAACACCAGTGCCAAGGGGCTTTGTTAAAATCAGTTCATCACTTACATGTAGCCCCGTTTTCCGCATCAAGGCGTCTGGCTCGACAAAGCCGTTTACTGTGAAGCCCAGGCCTGGTTCTGAATACTCGGCTGTGTGCCCACCGGCCAGTTGAACAGTGAGCGGGCGAAATACATCAAGCGCGCCAGCCAGCTGTGCGTAAAGTGTTTCTTCTTGTCGACCGTTGCTAGCAGGCTCCAATGCTACGATTGCGAGTGCAGAATGTGGTTTTACGCCCATGGCAAACAAGTCGTTGAGGCAGTGGTTCGCCGCAATCTGCCCAAAAAGATAAGGGTCACGGATGAAAGAACGGAAGAAATCCACTGATTGCACAAGGTTTCCCGCACCCGGGATTTCAATGATAGCAGCGTCGTCAGCACCAACTGGTGGGATTAGGTGAGGATAGTCAGTCCTAACTCTGGCCATAACCTTTGAAAGCACATTGCCGCCAACTTTCGCGGCACATCCGCTGCATCGCATGACGTCGATCTTCTTGTTTTCGCCAAGCACGGCAGACGCGATATGGGGTTCTTCAACGTCCATCGGTTCGAAGTCGCTGTAAAGCGCCATAAACTTACGGTCGATTTTATCCTTCCATTTCCAGACCCATTTGCCAGAAAATGAGAAAGGTCCCCACGACGCGACGGCGAATTTGTCACCAGTAGAGATCAGTCCCAAAAAGACCTCTTGTGGTTTGAACGTGTTTGGAGTGTCGCCAAGAAGAAAGGCTCTGATGTTTTGAGCCAACGGCGGGCCTTGCCGAACCGCGAACACTCCGGCCTTTTCTCTGGGATGATTGACCACAGACGAGACATCGCCTGCAACAAAAATGTTCGGGTAGGACAGAGTTTGCAAACTATCCTCTGCCTTGATGAAGCCCTTGAGGTCTACGTCTAGTCCTGCTTGGGCTGGCCAATCAGGCGCAGCGGCAGACGTCACCCAAAGGATTTCACTCGCTTCGATAAAAGACCCCTGTTCGAGTTCCAAACCGTTTTGGTGGACTTCACTTACGCGAGCATTGTAGTCGATCTGTACGTTTCGCTCTCTAAGAGTGCTTTCGAAACGCTTGCGAACACCTCGATTGTGAGTTGACAATAAGGCGTCACCTGAGACAAGCAAACGATAGGAGACCAAACTTGGATCCTTGTTCTTGTCACTTAAACTGTTCTCAATGCGGTTTTGGACAGACAAGAGGAGTTCAATACCACCCGCCCCGGCGCCAACCACTGCAACCGTCAATGGGTTCCTGGTTTCATCCAATCTCTGCTCAAGTTTAGCCCAGTGATCAAGGAAACTGTTGATCGGTTTGACAGGCACGGCGAACTCTTGCGCTCCAGGGACCGAATGGAGATCGGGGGATGAGCCGGTGTTGATTGAGAGTACGTCGTAAGCAAGGTCTGGACGATCTGCGAACTTAAGAACCCTCTCAGCAGGATCCAGGGCAACGACTTCATCATGAACGAAATTCACTTGCGAAAAAGCGCAAAGTTTATCCAGATCTATATGGGCTTCATCGAACGTGTAATGCCCTGCTATGAGACCAGGCAACATTCCCGAGTAAGGTGTGTGAACATCTCTACAAACAACCGTGACTTCGACCCCAGGAATCGGGTTCATGCCGAAAGACTTGATGACTGACACATGACTGTGTCCACCGCCAAGCAGAACCAGATGTTTGTAAGCAGGTGCTTTTGTTTGTTTCACTGTCTCATCCAACCAATTGCGCCCTTAATAGCGTCGGATCAATCAGATGAAAATAGGGCCAATGCGCTCTTTCGTTATTGTGAAGACCTGAGAGTTCTAATTGGCTCTAGAGCTTTTTGAGTTTCGCTAGTCTCTCGCTTTTCGACAACTTGGCTAGAGCTTTCACATCCTCATAAAATGCATCCATATCTCCGCCTCTTGCGCGGATCATTTTTGTGAAGGCTGGGACTAAATCATTGTACGTGCCAATCGAGACGATCTTCGCGTTGTTCAGATCTTTGAACCAATGATCATAGCTATTGGGTTTGAAGCGCGATTTGTTGCGTTTGTAATCACTTCGCATTGCATTGAACAGAGCCGCTTTCTTTGAGCGCTTACTGTCATCGCTCACGTTCGAAGCATAGAGTTTACGCAGTCTTTTTTGGTACTTTTGCACAAAGGCTACAAATTTCCGGTGGGCTTTTTGGCGTTGGCGAGATTTGGTTAACAGCTTTGATCCACCATGGGTTTTGTCCCAACGTTGCAAACCTTCTTGCTCTACTGCTGTTGCAAAGCTCTCGTTGAAGGCTGAATCGTTTTCTACGTAGACAACAGAATGGGCGAGTTCATGGAAAAACAAAGCGATGTAGGCGCCTTCGTTCATGAAAAGGAAAGTGCTTAGAATCGGGTCACGGAAATAGCCGAGCGTTGAATAGGCAGATACACCACCATAGAAAGTATCGTAGCCCTCTTTACGCAGGTTACGCATGTTGGCGGCGGCTGTGGCTTTGTCAAAAAAACCGCGATAAGCGACACACCCAACGATTGGATAACACCAAGTCTTTGGTTTTAATGCGAGTTCTTCAGATGCAAAAACGTTCCAAACAACAGCTGGACGTTTTAGATCGACGAAGTTTTGGTACCGGCCATCTACGGACAAGGCCAATTCGCTTTCAGCGAAGGCTAGAACCTCTTTGCTTAGTTCAAGGCGCTTACGCGGCCCTTCTTTGAGCTTACCGCTAGCGAGGACCTCATCAACAGGCTGTTGACTAGCCAGGATATCCAACTGACCTTCAGCTGCTTGTTGGAAGTATGCCGCCTGCTCGCAGGAAGCGAGCAATAGTACAGTTCCAGCTAGGAAAAGGTTACGGATTGCGCAGTTCAGAACCTGCATCTTTTCTTGTCCATTTATAAATTTTGAGCGCGGGAAAGATCCAGGCGATGCCAGCTACGAGAGCGTAGATCGACAAAACGGCCATGTTGAATGGCAACAAGCTGCCGAGCCACCAAGCCAATAAACAGTACACAAACATCCAGAGAAGAATGGCCAAAGAGCCAAGAACAGTTCGCCAACGCATTGATAAAATAACTTTGAATTAAATGTTTAAGGAGGTTCTGCCAGCTTTTTTCTAAGCCGTCAAAGCTGACTCGACAAAGACTCTATGCGAACTCTACGTGAGAGCCTGGATACCCCTTGTGATGCCCTCTAGGGTCAGAGGAAACATGCGTTTCTCCATCACTTGGTTCACGATTTCTATCGATTGATGGTAATGCCACATGCGCTCAGGCTGTGGATTCAGCCATATGGCTTTGTTGTAGGTCTCTAGTGCGCATTGCAACCAGACTGCACCTGCTTCCTCATTCCAATGTTCAACGGAACCACCTGGATATGTGATCTCATAGGGGCTCATGGTGGCGTCGCCGACAAAAATCAATTTGTAATCTGACGGGAAAGTTTGCAACACTTCATAAGTCGACATACGTTCGCCAAAGCGGCGGCGATTGTCTTTCCAAACGGACTCATAAAGACAGTTGTGGAAATAGAAATATTCGAGGTGCTTGAACTCACTGCGCGCCGCTGAGAACAATTCTTCGACAACGCGTATGTGGTCATCCATTGACCCACCTACGTCAAAGAACATGATTACTTTGACACGGTTGTGTTTCTCTGGCCGCATTTTTATGTCGAGGTAACCGGCATTGGCGGCCGTTGATTTGATAGTGTCGTCGAGGTCCAACTCTTCCGCCAAACCCGTTCGGGCGAACTTGCGTAAGCGTCGCAAGGCAACCTTCATGTTGCGCGTGCCTATTTCGACTTCATCGTCGAAGTTCTTGAACTCTCGCTTGTCCCAAACTTTCACAGCGCGTCTGTGACGGCTTTCATGTTGACCAATGCGAACACCTTCCGGGTTATAGCCGTAGGCTCCAAACGGTGACGTGCCAGCGGTACCAACCCACTTACTGCCACCTTGGTGGCGCTTCTTTTGTTCCTCAAGGCGTTCTTTGAGTGTTTCCATTAGCTTTTCAAAACCGCCAAGGCTCTCAATCATGGCCTTTTCTTCGTCAGAAAGGTTTTTCTCTGCCAGTTTCTTTAGCCATTCATCAGGCACTTCACCCATAAGTTCATCAAGGCTTTGCACGCCTTTGAAATAGTCAGCAAAGGCTCGGTCGAACTTGTCGAAATGCTTTTCGTCTTTAACCAGGGTTATGCGCGCAAGGGAATAAAAGTCATCGATTGACCCGTAGATCACTTGCGCCTTCATCGCACCCAACAAGTCCAAGAATTCTCGGATTGTCACGGGGACTTGGTAGGCTCGGATTTTGTAGAAGAAATCAACCAGCACCGATTAGATCCTAACGATCTCTACGTGCCATAAAGGCCAATCGTTCAAACAGCTGCACATCTTGCTCATTCTTGAGCAAAGCGCCAGCCAAGGGTGGAATGGTTTTGCGCGTGTCAGCTTCTCGAAGCAGAGCTGGGTCGATATCCTCAGCAACCAGCAGTTTGATCCAGTCTAGAAGCTCTGACGTTGTTGGCTTTTTCTTCAAACCCGGCAGTTCCCGTAGACCGAAGAACACATCAAGCGATGATTTGAGCAGCTCTTTCTTCAGGCCAGAGAAGTGAACATCGATAATCGAAGTCATCGTGTCTTTGTCCGGGAAAGAAATATAGTGAAAGAAACAACGACGAAGAAACGCGTCTGGCAGTTCCTTTTCGTTGTTTGATGTAATGATAACGACAGGGCGCTGTTTGGCTTTGATTGTCTTGTTCAACTCGTAGACAAAAAACTCCATACGATCGAGCTCTTGCAGCAGGTCATTGGGGAATTCGATATCAGCTTTGTCAATCTCGTCAATTAGTAGGACTACACGTTCACCGGCGTCAAATGCTTCCCATAGCTTGCCCTTGACGATGTAGTTCGAGATGTCATGAACTTTTTCGTCGCCCAACTGCGAATCCCGCAAACGAGAAACTGCATCGTATTCGTAGAGCCCCTGTTGAGCTTTGGTCGTCGATTTAACGTGCCACTGTAGCAATTTCATGCCCAATGATGCAGCGACTTCCTCGGCCAGCATTGTCTTGCCGGTCCCTGGCTCACCCTTAACCAACAATGGTTTTTCTAAAGTGATAGCAGCGTTGACCGCTAGTCTTAAGTCTTCAGTTGAGACGTATTTATCAGTGCCGACGAATTTCACGAATGGTTCTCCGGAGTGTGCATGAAAGTGAGAAGGTTAGGTCAGTAACGCTTTTTGAATGCCATCAATAATAGATTGAGTAGCGAGCGCGGCAAGTAACATCCCCAACAATCGGGTTACAACGTTGGTTACTGTACGGCTTAAAAAGCGTTCTGAAAGAATAGCCATGACGAAGAACAGCAAAACTAATAGCAAAACACTTGCAAGCGCTAAAAGAGCGATAAGCTGGTCATCCAGTCCGTCTGCTGTGCCAACCCAGATCATAATAGAAGTAATGGCACCAGGACCCGCGATCAGTGGTATGGCGAGAGGGAAAACGGCCAGGTCCTCACCTTCTCTTGTTTGTTGAGCCTCTTCTGCTGAGTCTTCTTTGCGTTGTGTTCGCTTTGAAAACAACATTTCCAGTGCAATGATGAAAAGTAATATTCCACCTGCTATTTGAAAGGCAGGCATAGTAATACCCAGTTGACCAAGCAACGCTTTCCCGAAGAAGCCAAAGCCCAGCAAGATCACTGCCGCTATCAAAACAGCCATTAGTGAAGTTCTAAATTTCTCGGCGCGTGTAAGGTTGGAGGTTAGTGATACAAAGATCGGAACCTGCCCGATTGGATCGATCGTTACAAAAAGCGCTACAAAAGCAGGGATAAAGACTTCAAGCATAATCTTGTCTTTTAGTCTTCGGGCATGAAATGTTGGATGTGGTCATAAGCAAAGAGTTCTAGGTTTCTAGGTTGATACCCCGTCAATCTGCCAATGATATCAGA
>CAJQQJ010000306.1 GCA_905480445.1 uncultured Alphaproteobacteria bacterium
CCTTTGCACTCGTCTTGACCAGCCAATTGAGGAGACCTTGGGAGAAAACCTGCTGTCTCGTACCCATGCCACCTGGCACCAAGATAAGATCAAAGTCGGCGGTGGTGTTGAAACCCTCGTCTGCAATCAGTGAAACAGCTTGATTGCTCACCACCGGCCCAGGTTCTTCGGCAACCATAACCAGCTCAAAGTCTTCTTTGAGGAGGCCAAACATCTGCAATGGCCCGGTGGCATCTAGAAGTTCAAATCCTGGGAACAATAGCGTCGCCAGTTTCCTCATCGCTTGAACAATTCACCGCAAGTAACTGCGCTTGTTTCTAGTTTTAAGGCTTTCATAGTTTGAAACAGCATGGCTTGATTAGAACAAACAACAGGTTTGTTAACGACCGCCTCTAGCCTATCCACAATCTCCGCGCTCCGCATGTCCGTACATGACAGAACTAAAACTTCCGCTTCTGGACTGTCGGCTTTTAGGCCTTGCTCCAGAACCTGGTCTGGCGACAGTTCGCCTTGGCCATAGTTGCCCAGCGCCGTCGGATAATCAGCCCTTGAGACAGTCTCAAAACCAGCATTGCCTAGGAAAGCAATAGCGTCATCGTTGAGCAATTTGACGTAAGGAGAGGCAAAGCCAATTTTCTTTACTCCGAGAGTTTGTAGCGCGAACACGAGTGCGCCGGCGGCGGTGATAGACGTAGCTCCTGAACTTGCCTTGATCTGTGCGGAGAGCTGTTGATCAAATTCAACACCATGCGCCAAGGTCGCCGAGGTGCAGCCATAGAGAATTGCGTCGGGTTTAGCGCCTTCGATCAACCGCAACTCTTGATCAAGCGGCGCAGCACCCAAACCGGCCATCTGCTCGGCATCGGGAATTTCATCCTGATCATAGCCACCAAGACGTTGAAAATGGAAGGAGACACCATCGGGGCGCAACATCGCCATGTCTGCTTCTAGATTGACGTTTGTGAAGGGTACCAAAATTCCTATACGAGCTTTGCCTCGTGATGCAGTTACGGTTGTCATATCTAGGCTCCCAAGAATTTCCTCAAAGTATCAATAACAAAAGCCATCTGGTCTTTCGTTCCAATAGTTGCGCGCAAGGCTTGGGGCAACCCGTAGCCTGCCATACCCCGCAAGACGATGGCTTCTTGTCTCAAGGCCTTGTCAGCATCTGCCGCCGTTTGGGCGTCTGCAAAACAAACCAGAACAAAGTTGGTCAAGCTGGTCGGGACTTCTAAGCCTAGAGCCCTGGCCTCTGCCGTAAACCAACTTCTTATCTCTGTTGTTTCTTGGCAGAGCCTCTCCATAGACTGCTGATCTTCCATAGCCGCTGTCGCCATAGCCTGAGAAACCGTTGCGACAGATCCAGGGTTAATGATTTTTTGCAATTCAGCCTTAACATCCGTCGGGAAATAACCCCAACCAACCCTAGCACCCGCCAGACCATAGGCCTTGGAGAAAGTTCGCAACACCACCGTGTTCCCGCCAGATACAAGGTCAAAGGTTGGTTCATCAATGGCGTCGGCGAATTCACCGTAAGCTTCATCAATAACCAACAAAATGTCATCTCGCAGCTCAGCGCGTAAACGAACCAAATCACTTTTGGGAATATGGGTGCCACAGGGGTTGGCGGGGTTGGCAACAAAAACGATCGAGGTGTTATCTGAGACAGCCAATAGCAAGTGCTCGACTGAAACGGTTAGGTCCGGTTCAGGGACTGTTACAAATTCTGCCTGAGCTAAAGCGGTGGCTGTACGGAAAAAGGCATAAGAATACTGTGTCGACAAAGCGGAACGACTTGGGCTGAGATAAGCCTGACCC
The DNA here is from genome assembly GCA_905480445.1 of uncultured Alphaproteobacteria bacterium. Classification (GTDB taxonomy): domain Bacteria; phylum Pseudomonadota; class Alphaproteobacteria; order UBA7985; family CAJQQZ01; genus CAJQQZ01. The sequence goes on from CAJQQJ010000306.1 coordinate 1,819, forward strand.
AGCGCAAAAATCAGCTCCATCGATCCGGCAGAAACCAAAACTTTTTCAGCGTCTAAACCATGGACTTTCGCAATAGAACTTCTTAGTTGTTGGTAGCTTGAATCTGGGTAGAGCACCATTTCCTCAGCGGCTCGTTGGCCAGCAGTTAAGGCTCTCTTTGACGATGGTAAGAAAGACTCGTTTTGGGCCAACGAGACCAGAGACTTGCCTTTTGCGACTTCGAACGTTGCAGACGCATAAGGTGCCATCACGGCAATGTTGTTGTTCGCTTTAATCATGGCTTTACCCCCTGCCAACCGTAAGTATTTCTAGCAACCGCTTCATCAATAAGTCCCTCGTCTAAATCACGTTGGACCAGCGCTGGATCACGCTGACTTGGATCACCGAAACCGCCGCCACCAGGTGTATCAAAATAGAGCGTTTCTCCCGGCTCTATCCTAGCCTCGCATTTGGAAGGTAAATCTGGCTTGTCATCGATGCGCATCCGTCCGGGTGCGCCACGCTTACCACCCGCTCTTCCTTCAGCCGGATGATTAACACGTTCGACAGATAGGAAGACAATGAAGGCTGCGTCGTTTGCGGCAGTGAACTCCATGGTTTGACCTAGGCCTCCACGCCATTTACCAGCACCACCAGACCCGGCCCGCAACTCACGTCGCTTAACTAAAACAGGCGCAACCGCTTCTGTGATCTCTACCTGGGAACCCCAAACGCCAGAAGGGAAAGCAGTTGCAGAGAGACCGTCCTTGTCAGGTCTGGCCCCGGTTCCGCCATTGTGGGTCAATTCCACCGCGAACTGCTCTCCACCGTCACGGGCAACCTCCGGCGCATGACGCATGGGCAAATCATACATAGCAGAGGCTCCTTCCGCAGGGATGCGATCGGGTATGGCTTGGTGAAGGCATCCATAGACCAAATCAGGTGTCATCTGTCCCAGCGTATGCCTCATGGCAACAGGCGACGGTCGTTGGGCATTCAGTATGCATCCAGGAGGACCTTTGACTTTGAAAGGTTCCAAGGAGCCGGCATTGTTGGGAATGTCGGCACCAATAATGCAGCGCATGGCAAAAACAGAATAAGCCGTTGCATAGTTCAGTGGCACATTAATGCCTTTTGCCGAACAGCCAGCGGTGCCTTCAAAATCAAGAACCATTTCCTCATTTGTGACAGTTAGCGTACCGCAAAGCTCGATCTCTTTTTCATACCCATCAATCAGCATGGCATTCTTATAGACGCCCGCTGGAACCTCAGCGATAGCATCAATGGTGCCCTGTTTTGACGTCTGAATGATATGTTCAGCCAAGGGCATTAGATCATCAACGTCGAACTCGTCCATCATTTCAACAAGGCGGCGCGCACCAATTTCACAACAAGCGACCAGCGCATAGATATCGCCTTCGTTGGCGATAGGCTCTCGCGAGTTTGCTTTAACGATCTCGACCAGGAAGTCATTGATCCCCCCTTCGTCCACAAGCTTACAAGGTGGGACGAGCAACCCTTCATCGTAGATGTCTGCTCCTTCCGGTCCCATGCCGAGACCGCCGAGGTCAACCAGATGCGAGGTGCAAGAAGTAAAACCAACGACCTGACCCTTGCGGAAAACTGGCATCATCAACAGAAAATCGTTCAAATGACCTGAAGCAATCCAGGGATCATTGGTCATGTAGATGTCACCGGGCTTCATGGCTTGCGTTGGGAAATAATCGTGAAGGTATTTCACCGCCTCGGCCATGGTATTGATGTGTCCCGGCGTGCCCGTGACAGCCTGGGCCAGCATTCGAGCTTTGGTGTCAAAGATCCCGGCTGAGATATCCCCGCATTCTCGAACAATGGGAGAAAAGGCGGCGCGGATGAGAGCCTGGCCTTGTTCTTCCACAACGGCCAAAAGACGGTTCCACATCACCTGATAAGCAGTTACTGACATCTCGCTCATGCGCCCGCTCCTGTCTTTACAAATCGTTCAAGAAATAGATTGCCATTGCCGTCCACTTTCGCAGCGAAATCAGCCGAAACCAACGTCGTTGTCTGTAGTTCAACAACAAGAGCTGGGCCTATAAAGCGATCTCCTGGTCGCAAGTCTCTGCGATCAAAAACAGCGGCTTCAACTTGATTGCCAGTCAGGTCGCAGGAGATTTCGCGGCGAACCTTGGCCGTGATGTCTTGCTCACCCGTCTTAGGCACAGCGCTTCTCTCGGTCTCAGACTTAGTTGACACGCGCACAGCCCAATTAAGAATTTCTATGGTCATGCCTGGTACGACCCGGGCGAACTGGCGTTGATACTCTTTCTCAAAAGCCTTTCTCAAGACTTCTATGTCACCGGCTTCTATGGCTCGATCTGGCAAATCAGCCTCGATTTCGTGCCCTTGACCGTGATAACGCATGAAGGCTGTTCTTTCGCACACTATCGGCGAACTAGCGTCACCGGCTCTCACAACCGTCTCTGCTTCCCCAATCATTTCATCAAACAAGCTGTTGATTGACCCAGCATCCAGTTGGTCAAGAATTGTGTAGCGAGAGCGCACAAGTTCAAAAGAAACTGGTGCAGATAGAAAGCCAACAGCAGAGCCAACCCCTGGGTCATTGGGGATCAATACCTTGTTAACACCAGCTCTTCTTGCCACCCTTGTTGCATGCAGCGGTCCATTGCCACCGAAGGCAATCATCAAACGTTCACTCAAGTCTTTGCCTGACTCAACCGCATGCATCCGCCCAGCAGACGCCATGGACTCGTCAACGATTTGACTAACGCCCTGTGCAGATTTGATGGCATCAAGTGATAGCATTTTTCCGACCGATGCCACTAGCGCTTCGTCGGCTTTCCCCCCGTCAATGGTCAGACGCCCTTCTGCAAAAGCATCAGGGTCGATATAGCCAAGGGCAACGTCTGAGTCGGTCACAGTCGCCTCAGTTCCCCCTCTGTTAAAGGCAGCAGGTCCCGGCTCAGAGCCAGCAGACCTGGGTCCAACCAACAAGCGCCCCAGTCGATCTACAGAAGCAATCGAGCCACCACCAGCACCAATCTCAATCATGTCAATCACCGGAATGCGCACTGGCATGCCAGAACCCTTGATAAACCGCGCGGCGCGAGAAATCTCAAACTGACGTGTGGTTTGCGGCTGGTGATTGTCGATAAGGCAAAGCTTAGCCGTTGTGCCACCCATATCGAATGAAAGCACACGATCGTAGCCAACTTGCGCTGAGACATCAGCCGAAAGAATAGCCCCTCCAGCTGGGCCAGATTCAACCAGCCTGATAGGAAAGCGCGCGGCGGTTTCTAAGGTGGTCATGCCGCCGCCAGCGGTCATCATCAGGATCGGGCAATTTAGCCCTTCCTTAGAATAATCCCGCGCAAAGGAGTTCAGGTAACTGCTCATCAGGGGTTGGATGTAAGCATTGGCAATTGTCGTACAGAGACGCTCAAATTCCCGGGCCTCTGGGCTGACATCAGAGGACAAAGAAATGACGAGACCTGGTTTTCGCTCGAGAAGGAGCGCCTTCAACTTTTGCTCATGAATTGGATTGGCATAGGCATGAAGCAAACAGATAGCGACTGCCTCAGTACCAGAGGCCACCAGCTGTTCAATCAATCTGTCAACGGCACTTTCGTCCAGCGGCGTAAGAACCTCACCCTTTACTGACAGCCGTTCCGGAATGGTGAAAGATCTGGCTCTTGGAACAATGAAATCTGGTTTTTCAATGGAGATATCGTACTGGCTGTAGCGACGCTCATAGGCGATTTCCAGAATATCCCGAAAACCTTCTGTCGTGATTGTCGAAACGACCGCACCACGCCGTTCAATAAGAGCATTGGTTGCCAGGGTTGTTCCGTGGATGAAGCCGACGACATCACCGATAGAAACACCAGCTTGCTCGATGACCTGGCGTGTTCCAATCAGCGCGCCTTCAGTCGGATCTTGCGGCGTCGTGGCCGTCTTGGTCGTAGCAAGGGAACGGTTGTCGGCATCGACAAGAACGACATCCGTAAAGGTGCCGCCAATATCGACCGCCAATCGAAGGGAGAGATCTTTGTTCATATGATAACTGCATTGAAAAGAGAGAGAAGACAGGGCTTAAGTCAGTAAAGCCCTAAGCTCGTACGACCAGATCACACTTCGTGTGTCGGCGCCCAATACGTCTATCTTTGTTTTGATCCGCCATCTGGCTTATCCTCGTTATCAACAAATTCACTATTGGAGGATTTTTGCCAGCTGTCAATTAGGATTAGCAGCTTGTTGTTTGAGCAGCGGGTGATGGTTAAAGGAGATCATTAAGGTTATAGCTTGTGAACGCCACGGCTTTCTTCTGGCTAGTTTAAAGACTGAGACAAACTTCTATGCTTATCAAAGATGAAATTTCTTTTGATGAATTTGACGACGTCATCAATCCAAGGAATGAAGACAACGGCTTCGATGAAGTCGTGGAAGGGGCGATTTCTCGGCGCGGGTTTTTGAGTGCTGTCGTCACGGTTGGTGCTGGTGCTTTTCTTATGAACAACACTGGCTTGACAAAAGTCGCGAGAGCAGTAGTTGATCCTTTTGGATTCGAGGCCGTCATAGCCAACAGTGAAGACACCATTACCTTGCCGCCAGGATACAAGTGGGAGAGCCTCATTCATTGGGGTGACCCGCTTTGGTCCGACGGGCTGGAGTTCAATCCTGAAACAAGAGGAACGGCTGCTAGCCAAGCACGCGCTTTCGGTGACAACAATGATGGTATGTCGCTTTTTCGTCATGAAGATCGACACCTGATGGTCGTCAACAACGAGCACACCAATCGTTCCATAATTTATGGAAATCGAACTTTGGGGCTGCCGGTAAACAGTGACGACGTTAACAAAGGCAAAGCTGCGCACGGCGTTTCGATCTTTGAAATTCAACAGAACAGCGGCGGCTGGAGCCTTGTTAAAGACAGCCCTTTCAATCGACGGATTACAGCGGACACTGAGATGGAGGTGTCTGGTCCAGCTGCTGGCTACGATCTGCTTAAGACCGCCGTTGATCCAACTGGCACTAAAAGTCTCGGCACTTGGAATAACTGCGGAAATGGTGAAACGCCTTGGGGCACTTACTTGGCTTGCGAAGAAAACTTCAATGGCTATTTTTCATCCTCTGATCCGACCTTGGAAATTCATGACGCCTTCAAACGTTACGGGATTTCCGTGATTGATTGGGGCTATGGTTGGGCTAAGGAAGATGAACGTTTTGACATTTCAAAGCATCCCAATGAGCCTAATCGCGCAGGCTACGTCGTTGAGATTGATCCAAGGGACCCGACCACTACTCCAAAAAAGCGCACCGCACTTGGCCGCTTCAAGCATGAAAATGCCGAGGTTGTCATTTCTGCAGGCTGCAGGATAGTGGTCTACATGGGCGACGACGAGCGCGGTGAGTTCCTTTATCGATTTGTTTCAGACGACACCTATTCTGCAGACCGTGATCATTCGGACTTGCTGAACAAGGGCCGCCTCTATGCCGCGAGATTCAATGAAGATCAAAGAGGTGAATGGCTTGCTTTAACCCCAGAGGCGACCGGCATGTCCGAAGCGGAAATTTGCATCCACACTCGCATGGCCGCATCAGCAGTTGGCGCAACAACAATGGACCGACCAGAATGGGTCGCTGTCAATCCCAACAAGGTGGAAGTCTACTGCGCATTGACCAACAACAAGCACCGTGGTCGCAAAGCCAACAAAGGCGGGGACGAAATGCCAGCGGGCGGACCTAATCCACGTAAGAAAAACCTCTTCGGTCAGATCGTTCGCTGGGTTCCAAACAACCAAGACCATGGCTCTGACCAATTCACCTGGGACCTTTTCGCGATGGCTGGCAACCCTCTGACCTCTGAGGGTGATAAAGCCGGCTCAAGCAACATCACTGCTGACAACATGTTTAACTCCCCCGACGGTCTAGCCTTTGACGACAAGGGGATGTTGTGGATCCAGACAGATGGTAACTACTCCGACGAAGGGCTGTTCGAAGGCATGGGTAATAACCAGATGCTTGTTGGTGACACAACAACTGGCGAAATCCGCCGCTTCATGGTCGGCCCAAAAGAAGCCGAAATCACTGGTCTTTGTTGGTCGTCTGATCGTCGGACATTGTTTGTCGGTGTTCAGCATCTCGGTCAAAAAGGCAACAGCTCCTTCCCAGGTGGCGGCAGTTCGGTCCCTCGTTCAGGGGTTATTGCTGTGTCACCAGAAGACGGCGGACTGATTGGCTAACAACGTTCAGCCATCTAGCAATGTTTTAGCGAGGGCCTCTTTTTTCGCCAGTTGGCTTTCTCGCCAAGCAATATAACAAGCGGAACCAGCAATCACAGCGGCGCCGAGCCAGACCCATATTTCTGGCACTTCACCAAAGAAGACAAAGGCTGCAAGTGCTGCAAACGGCAGCCGCAAATAGTCGACACTGGAAATGATGGAGGCGTCAGCCAAGCGGTAGGCTCGGATAATGCATTGGTGAGCCAAAAAGGCGATAAACCCCAAAACTGCGCAGAGAACCCAGGTTTCCGCTGAGGGCGTTTGCCAAACATAAAGCGCTGGCCCCAAGGAGACCGCTGACATGAACAAACCCATGTAGAAAAGCATGGTATTCGGGCGTTCAGTACCCGTTAGGTTTTTCACCAA
>CAJQQJ010000307.1 GCA_905480445.1 uncultured Alphaproteobacteria bacterium
TCCGCGCCCAGCTCCGCACCCTACGGCTGCTCCACTGAACGCGGATAATGACGACTGTCCAACACCATCAAACTGGTACATTTTTACTCCGGCCAATGGTGGGTTTTTACTCCGGCGTTGACAGGAAATTTGAGGGGGCGATGCTGCAATCGGAAATTCCGGAAAACCTGCTTTCGCTCGTGTATGCGACAGCTACTGATCGATCGAAATGGCAAGATCTATGTGATGCTTTGAGCAGTTTCAACAGTTCGCCAATTATGATGTTTGGCCATAATATAGGCACCGATGAAAGCTTAGGTATTATCGGTGGCGGGCTCGATCCGGAGCAACTTGTTCGATATCACCAGCATTTTGCGGCCCAAAATCCGTGGATGCATATGAATTTAGCAATGCCGGTTGGGATGGTTGGCGTATCGGACCAAGCACTGCCCCGCCAAGAGCTGTTCAAGACTGAATTCTATAATGATTGGCTGCATCCGCAGGAAGATATAGTCGCGGGGCCAGCAGTTATCTGTCATCGATCAACTGACCGTATCGTGGCAATGGCTGGGCCATGCAGGGCTCGTAGAATAGACAATACACTGCCCGAAACAGTGAATCTATTCCAATCTCTGGTTCCCCATTTAACCAGATCAATCAAGATTGCCTCCTCGCTTTCAAACGGCAACGCCACCTCATTCTCACATCTGGACGCCAGCGCGAACGCTATCTTGATGATACACCGAAGTGGTCAAGTTGGGTTCATGAACAAAAGCGCTGAATGTCTTATATCCGGGACGCAAACTATCTATGCCAATCATGCCGATAAACTGACTTCAAGAAATGAGCAGCTGCTCACATTTTTGAACTGCGCAACAACCGCTATGCAAAATAGCGATTTTAACGCCATGCCGGAACCAATTTCCTTGAACGATCACAATTTTGGGCTCTTTATAGTTCACGCACATATCTTTCCAAGCGAAATAGATCACGAATTCCCCTACACGGCCTGGTCTGATCCAGTTGCTGGAGCGTTCGTTGTTACGGGAAAATTTGGGATTGGGCGAAAGGACGATTACGGCAGGATTGCGAGGTCATTAGGAGCAACGCCAGCAGAATCGCGGTTAGCGCAAGGGCTACTCGATGGCCAATCATTGTATGATTATGCGGATGCCAAAGGTGTCAGCCGCCACACCGTTCGCAATCAAATGAGAGCTCTATTGAACAAGACTAACACAGCAAATCAAATGGAGTTCGTGCGCCTGATGTGCAGTCTTTCATCTCCTTTTTCACTGTCCTAACTCCGAACATTCTTCTCTATATAGCGCAAACGCGTCATGACTGAAAAGCACGTCTTCGAGTAGCTTCACCACAAAGGACATTCTAGAACTGTCCGGTGACACAGGAGATTGTACATTCGTGGTGTTCGTTCGTTTCAAAAAGAAAATGGAATTCGATTGCAACCTGGCCCGATCGAATACATGGAGCCGACCATGAGCACCGAATCGCTTGCAGGTTCAAGATTTCTACCAAAAAAAACGTTTATACACACTTGTTTGGTCGCCGTTTTAGTTTTGACCATTTGTTTCCAATTCTCACCCATTGCTAATGCCCAAGATTCAAATCCATCAGCGCTATGTGTTGCTCGTGGCAATGTTATAATAGGTTTTATTGGAGAAATGAGGGCTTTCGAAACCCGTATCGCAACGCAGGCGCCTTCAGGTGTACTAAGACCTGGTCAATCTTTCCCCCTCAATTTTGCAACTTATCCAAATTGTCTCCTAAATTGCGCTAGGGTATCTTCGCATTCCATGACCCTCCACATGATGTTGGGTGAAGCGGGTCCAGGTTCATCGAGGATTCGCCTAGCACAGGTCATGCAGCGTATCCCTATGGGGCCTTCTGACTGCGATGTAAAAGACACTAGGCAACTAACTATTGCAGTACCCGATCCAAGATTGTTTGGCAGTGATGGCACGACAGCGATAGAGACAATAACAATCGGTGTTTGTCCGCCAAATGACCGTTTCCCCTGTGCAAAGCAGGAAATTCGCGTAGCAAACTCATCGCGCAGTGGTTGGAGTGTTACGGCGCCGATAGCTAAAATTCGGGCATTGGGGGCTGGACCAAACCGTTTGCCGGCAAATCGTGAAATCAAATTTTCAGTCAGTGTTACTAATGGTTCTGACCTCATATTATGGCCAGGAGGTAGGGCTTCTGTAGTCCAATTGGAAAAAGTTTCTGGACCGCCATTCACCTCTAGTATTGCGCCGACATCATTAGATGCACTTGGCAAAGGAAAGACAGTAAGTGTGGAGCTAACATTGCCTCCAGTACAGGCTGGCTCTTATCAGTTTAAAGCTTGCCTCATCGGCTTTCCGCGTACTGGTGGTGGTTTTGAACCGATCTACTGCAGCAACCATAGGCGGTTTCAAATCGGCTCAAACTTGGAAGCCCAAATTGAAGTAGCGGAGGTGTATTCCGGGCTTTCGGACTATCCTGCAAATACACCTTTATCATTGTATTCAAGGGCCACCAATCGTACTGCGCTTCCAATTGGAAACAGGCGACTTTGGGCACGCCTTGACTACTGGGATATCCAAAACAGCGATATACAATCAAGGCCACCAATACACATTGGTTCGGTTGATGCTGTATCAACTAAAGAGATCAGATTTGAGCCAATAAACCTTGAACCAAACGTGTATTTTGTTAGGGCTTGCATATTTTTGGACGGAGGGGAAAACACCAATCAAACTTGCGGCAAGGAAGTTAGGATAGTGGTTGGTGCCAAGCGCAGAGGAGTTAACAAGGAAACACGAGATCAGGAATGTACTGGCGGGGCTATCCTCAATGGACGGCAAATCTGTGTTTGTCCAGAAGGCAGTACTTGGTCAGATGACACATTTGTTTGTACGGCTCATACACTTCCTGTCAAAGACTATCTCAATTCCTGCGAGGGTGGACGTGAAGTCCACGAACTAACGCGCGAATGCCGCTGTCCCAGTAGCCGCCCCCACTGGGATGAAACTAGAAATCGCTGCGTAAAACAGTCATTGTCCTGTGCCGCACCTTTTGTGCTAAATGCGCGAAGAAACGCCTGTGTTTGCCCTAAAGGTCTGACTAAGATCGGTAACAGTTGCAGGAAAAAATCGACCAAGGTTCCAGATAGATTGAAATGTCCGGCCCGTGCGGTAAAATCTGGCAACAAATGCATTTGCAACGGCGTCGCCAAATGGAACCGTAAGACTAACAAATGCGTAAAACCAGCGGTACAAGTATGCTCAGATAAGCTTCGCAAGAAAGCCAATGGCGAGTGCTGTCCATCTGGTACAGTCGCGCGCCTGAATCGTTGTGTCAAACCAGCACTCCGTTGTAATCGACCCCTCGTGTTAAACAGCAATAGAACTAAATGTGTTTGCCCGTCGGGGATGCGTTGGAATTCCTCGGTTGGAACTTGCCTCAAACTCAAGAATGCAAAAACAAGTTGCCCAAAAATCCGTACCCGTGTGGATGGGAAATGTTGTCCGAAAAACCAAGTCGCCAGACTGAATCGTTGTGTCAAAATAAAACAACGGTTCAAACTCTAAAGACAGAGCTAAAGATACATCAGGCCTATAAGAAACAATAATGAGCCTAGAACGCAGCCGCTATTAACTGAATTTTCTAGGGAAAGCTAGCTCTGGCTTGTAGGAGTCGAATGACTTGAGTGTTTGTTGATTACATTCGTCCTGCCAATGGGTTCCTGGTAAGACAGCGGAAACACAAGGATATTTGGAGCGGTAATCTTTGGTCCGCTCGTTATCCTCTATTGCAACAGCTGCAAGACCCGCGACAACGCCTTTTTGACGTTCCACCAGCCGGATTGCTCCGTCCATTGTGCCACCCGTTTCTACCCATTGATCAACCAGGAGAACGCGAGTCCCTGGCGCAAAAGCGGGTAGGCGCATTTCCATGTCTTGGGTCCGGCCTGAGTAATTTGAGAAACTAACTTTATCTGTATCGACACAGAGCTTACCAGCTTTGCGGATTGGTAAGAAACCAACGCCCAAGCGCGTACCAAGTGCTGCGGCCAGAACAAAGCCCATCGCGTCGAGCCCCGCTACAACGTCACATTCAACGCCTTCCAAATCTGCCTGAAGATCATCGAGCAGATAGTGGAAAGCTTCGCCGTTGATGTAAATAGATGTAGGGTCAAGCCAAGCAAACTTTTCGCCCTTAGTATTAGGTGCCATGATGTTGAGGTACCAACGATCGTCACGTGGTCCTTTATCGCGTTGTTCAGTCATGGATTTTCCCTCCACCCATTATTTTAGTAACATTGATCAGCTTCTTTAATCTAGCTGCATCAATATTGTAGAAATCATTCTCAAAGTTAATACCGGTCGCAACAAGGAAGCAATCAACCTCGTGATACGTCATAACGTTTTCGGGCGTAATCCCGGAAGCTAGCGCCATTGGTTTGTCGCCTATCGCTTTACGGAAGATCTCGATTTTAGAACTGTCGGCCTCATGGCCCGTGGCAATTCCAGAAGTTGTAACGACATCCATATGGTCAACAGCTATCGACGCGGAAAGGCCATAAAGATCAGGTGGTACCTCACGTTGCTTCTTGAAACAGGTACCGCCCATATAGAGGCCTTGCCAACCCGAAGATTGGCGTGCTGCCGTAATCGTTTCGGCTTCCTCTTGGTCGCTTGGACTTCGTCTTTCGTCAATCCTCGCGTCATCAGCCCAGTAGCCATCAATCGGACAGCCCTCAGATTGCAATTGCCCAAGAACAGGAAAAGCATTCAGGCCAGTTACAGCCAAGAAATTGAGCCCTATCCAAAGATTCGGAAACCTATCTCTCGCCTTGCGAATGAGCGGAAGAAATTCGTCAACACCAAAATCGTGATTGATCAGGAAAACCCCCTGAGCGCCCTCACCGATAATGATCTCCAGATTACGGGCTATCTGCTCATCATCTACAACATGAACGACGGGCGTCACGGCCGGTCCGGAAACCTTGAAGCTTCTGTGGAATTCATTTCTCGTCATCATATTGGCAAATTACGGGTTGTTATTGGATATGAAAAATTTATAGTTCTTATGTAACAATATCAAACATTAATGAATCCATGCCGAAAACCAACCTACCCACCGATCTACTGCGCACCCTAACAACTGTGATTGATCTCGGTGGTTACACACGAGCAGCGGAAGCCTTAGGCAGAACACAACCCGCCGTTAGTCTGCAGATCGGTCGATTGGAGGCACTTCTAGACTGCAAACTCATTGAACAATCTGGTAGGTCGATGAAACTGACAGAGTCAGGCGAAGCATTAGCGCAGTTTGCGCGCCAAATGTTACAGATTAATGATGAAGCCGTGACCCATTTTACCGCCTCCGCCGCCAGTGGTGGCTTGCGTATCGGATTACCCAATGATTATGCGGTCTCGTTCCTGCAAGAAGCCCTGGGCACTTTTACATCAGAGCACCCCGACGTCATTCTTGAAGTACACTGCAACCTTTCTAGGAATCTGCTCGAAGCTCTTAACCGGGATGAACTTGATATCGTTGTTGGTCTGACGGCTAGTGGAAATAATCCCTTCCTTGTACGTATCTGGGAAGAAACACCGATATGGGCTGCGGGAGAACGCTATGCGGTGGGAGGCAATAAGGTCATTCCTCTATTGGTTCACCCAGAGGGCTGTGAATACCGGAACCGAATGATTGCCGCCTTGGCGCAAAACCAGCAACGTTGGCGCATAGCCTTTACCAGTCTTGGCGTTGGTGAATTACAACAGGCGGTGAATTCCGGATTGGGTGTAACTGCTCTCACCCAAAAAACCCTTCAAAGCGGGATGCAGGTGTTAGGTGAGGAACAGGGTTTTCCTCAGCTCGGAAACATCAGGGTAGGTCTCTTTTACAAGCAAGCGCGCCAAACAGATGCTGGAGTGATGCTGGCAAATTTACTCATTCAACGGTTAGATGAGGCATCTGATAGCT
>CAJQQJ010000308.1 GCA_905480445.1 uncultured Alphaproteobacteria bacterium
CAACGGCAGATCATCAGGTCTTGCCCGGCGGTACTGCCTATCAAACAGATCTTGGGATGGCTGGGGACTACAACTCTGTCATCGGGTTTAACCATGAAACGCCTGTAAAACGCTTCACGGAAAAACTGCCGACCGACCGCCTCTCCCCCGCTTCCGAAGAAGCAACTCTTTGTGGTCTCTATGTGGAAACGGACGATGAAACAGGATTGAGCACAAGAGTTGAACCTCTAAGATTGGGCGGCAGATTGAGTCAGGAACATCCCGTCGAATGGAATCTGGCTTAAAACCAGTAAATTTATCCTGTTGTTCTGCACCTGTTCTATGATATGTGCAGCGCAGAGATAGCTATTTTAACAAAATACCTTTGAAGAGCGGAGATTATGGCAGGCCATTCCAAATTCAAAAACATCATGCACCGTAAAGGCGCTCAAGATGCAAAACGTGCCAAACTGTTTACCAAAGTCGGTCGCGAGATCACGGTAGCTGCCAAGGTCGGTGACCCCAGCCCAGAAAACAACGCTCGCTTGAGGTCTGCTATCCAAGCGGCGCGCGCCGTTAACATGCCCAAAGATCGTATTGAACGCGCTATCAAAACAGCGACTGCGAGCGGCGAAGGCTCAAACTTCGATGAGGTTCGTTATGAAGGTTTTGGCCCAGGTGGCGTTGCCGTCATTGTTGACGCCCTCACTGACAACCGCAATAGAACAGCCTCTGAAATAAGAACAGCCTTCAACAAAAGCGGTGGTGCTTTAGGCGAAACAAACTCCGTTGCCTTCAATTTCGATCGCGTCGGTCGCATTGCCTATCCCGCGGATACTGCTGATGCTGACACTATGTTCGAAGCAGCCTTGGAAGCAGGTGCTGATGATGTTGTATCTTCAGAAGATGAACATGAAATCTTCTGCGCACCAGATGATTTCTCCACTGTCCAAAAAGCCTTGGAAGCTCAGTATCCAGAACCCAATGAAGCTAAGCTTTCCTGGCGGGCTCAAAACACCATCGAGCTGGATGAAAACAAGGCAGCAATTTTGTTGAAGTTTTTGGACGTGCTCGACGACAATGATGACGTTCAATCTGTGGCCGCTAACTTCGATATTTCCGATGAGATAATGGAAAAGCTAGCCGAATAGAACCAGGAAGGGCAAGCCCTTGACGACTGTTCGATTGATAGGACTAGATCCGGGCCTGAGAAACACAGGCTGGGGTGTTATTGACGTTGAAGGCAATCGATTGCGCCACGTCGCCAATGGTACTGTACGTACAACAGCCAAGCTAGAAATGCCCAGTCGTCTGTTGGAATTACACACGGGATTGCACGAAGTCCTCAAAGCCTATGAGCCTGATGAAGCTGCCGTTGAAGAAATTTTTTCCAACAAAAATCCCACAACGACAATCAAACTTAGTCTAGCTCGCGGTGTTATCCTGTTGGCACCGGCAGAAAAATCACTTCCCGTATCACAGTACCCGGCAAACAAAGTTAAAAAATCTGTCGTCGGTGCCGGTCACGCCGATAAAACACAGGTCGAAATGATGGTTGGTAGACTTTTGCCCGGAGTTGATTTCCACTCCGCCGACTCTGCCGACACACTCGCCATAGCTATCTGCCACGCACACTACCGCACATCTCGTGTTGCTTGGAACATGGATAAACACGAAAGCCAGTATCGCTAATGATCGCAAAACTCCGAGGCAGCCTTGATTCAACCGGCATTGATTGGATTATCATCGATGTTGCCGGTGTTGGATATCATTGTTTTTGTTCGTCTAAGACCCTGTCTTTGATGCCGGAACCAGGCGGTGACGTATCTCTAGTGATAGAAACTCATGTCCGCGAAGACCATATTCACCTCTATGGGTTCCATTCTGCTGAAGAAAAAGAGTGTTACAAACTGCTGACTTCAGTTCAAGGTGTCGGTTCTAAAGTGGGTCTCGCTATTCTTAGTGTTTTAACCCCACAGTTGCTCCATCAAGCAATTTTGGGGCAAGATAAAGCGACCATCACGCAAGCAAATGGCGTCGGCCCAAAAGTAGCGCAACGCATCATTACCGAATTGAAGGACAAAGTCGGCAACCTCGCATTTTCAGCTCCTGCAGGTGGTGTTGGTAATGTGCTTGCCACGGAAGTTGGCAGTTTTGACGGTTCGGCTGCAAGTGACGCCCTGTCCGCGCTTGAAAACCTTGGCTACCGACGGGCTGACGCCCTGATCGTTGTTAATAAAGTCATGGTTGAAACCAACAACCAGGCCACAGTGGAGCAGCTTATTCGCCAAGCCTTAATGGAGCTGGCCAGATGAATGAACGCCAAGTTCTCAGTAGTGAGCGACTTGAAGGCGAAGGGTCTGAAGATTCCATTCGCCCTTTGGCCTTAAGTGAATTCATCGGCCAAAGACAGCTCAGAGAAAACCTGGACATCTTTATCCAAGCGGCACGCCAAAGAGGCGAAGCTATGGACCACGTCTTGTTTCATGGGCCACCCGGCTTAGGGAAAACCACTCTTTCTCAAATCATATCACGTGAATTAGGTGTTGGGTTTCGCTCGACTTCTGGTCCCGTTATTTCAAAAGCTGGTGATCTGGCGGCCATCCTAACGAACCTACAACCACGTGATGTTCTCTTCATCGATGAAATTCATCGGTTAAGTCCTGCCATTGAAGAAATACTCTATCCTGCAATGGAAGATTTCGAGCTGGATCTCATCATCGGGGAAGGTCCAGCGGCTCGATCTGTGAAAATCGATTTGCCACCTTTTACGTTGGTTGCGGCCACAACGAGATCTGGCTTGATCACAACGCCTCTGCGAGAGCGTTTTGGCATCCCTCTTCGGCTTAACTATTATGAACCCGACGAGCTCGAACTGATCGTTAGCCGCGGGGCATCGATTCTTGGTTTCAACCTTGCTCAAGATGGGGCCAAAGAAATAGCCAAAAGAGCCAGAGGCACACCGCGTGTTGCTGGTCGCTTACTGCGCCGGGTAAGAGATTACGCTGCTGTAGCTAAAATCGACGTCGTTGATTCCAAGTTGGCTGACGCAGCCCTTACTCGTTTGGATGTCGACTTGCGTGGTCTGGATGCCATGGACCGCCGCTATCTTGGCTGCGTCGCAATCAACTACGGTGGCGGACCTGTTGGCGTCGAAACCATGGCAGCGGCCCTATCGGAACAAAGAGACACAATCGAAGAAGTTATCGAACCCTACCTCATTCAACAGGGCCTACTGCAACGCACACCTCGTGGACGATTGTTGACTGTTGAGGCTTGGCGCCATCTGGACATGAAACCACCTTCAAAAGACAAACTGGGTGCTGCTCAGTTTGACTTCCTTGATGAGTAAGACGGCTAATCTGCATTCCTTTAACCTTCGTGTTTATTACGAGGACACGGATGCGGAAGGTATTGTTTATTATGCCAACTATCTGAAGTTCATAGAAAGAGCCCGTTCTGAGTTTTTACGCGATATCGGGTGGCCTCCTTCCAAGATCTGGGAAGAATTCAAAGACTACTGGGTCGTTAAGAATTGCAGCGTTGATTACAAAAAACCTGCTGTTCTAGACGATTGGCTAGAAGTGCAAACTTCTGTCGAAAAACTCAGATCAGCCTCAATGTTTCTTAAACAAGATGTCTATCGCGGTAGTGAACTTTTGACCTCGGTGTCGATTCGACTTGCCTATTTACACGAAAACGGTCAAATAGCCCAAATACCCAAGGCTATTTCCGCCTTGATGATGCCTTATTTATTCGCAGAATCATCATAAGATTCTGAACATTTGATTTTAGACCACTTTTGTGGACGATTTTTTAAACGAAGGTTATTTGTTATGCCAGTTGACGTGCTTTCCGGTGACGGCGGCCTGTCTCTTCTCGATCTCTTTCTAAAAGCGGATTTTGTTGTCAAACTAGTCATGCTAGCTTTGGTACTTGTTTCACTTTGGTGTTGGGCGATCATATTTGAGAAATTCTTGCGCATGGCGCGCCTCAAAAGAAAAGCCGATATCTTTGAAGATTCTTTTTGGTCAGGTGGGTCCCTTAACGATCTATATGATCGTATTGACAATCGTCCATCGGATCCGATGCAGACAATTTTTGTGTCAGCCATGAGAGAATGGCGCAGGGGCTCTGGTCATCCAACATCTGCTAATGATGGCATGAAAGCCTCTTTTCAGCAGCGCATTGAACGGTCAATGGATCTAGCAATCATGCGCGAGATGGCGAACCTAGAAAAGGGTTTGAACTTCCTAGCAACGGCCAGTTCTGCCTCTCCCTTTATCGGCCTGTTTGGAACTGTTTGGGGCATCATGAATGCCTTTACCGCCATTGCCAACGAAGGCAATACAAACCTTACCGTGGTTGCGCCCGGTATTGCGGAGGCACTGTTTGCAACTGCATTGGGTTTGGTCGCTGCTATTCCAGCCACGATTGCTTACAACAAGTTTTCCAATGATCTTAACCGCTATGCAGGTCGACTTGAGTCCTTCGCTGGCGAGTACGGTACAATCCTGTCCCGTCAGTTGGACACAAAGGACTGATCATGGGAGCCAGTCTCAGAAAACCCACCGGTGCCTCTAGA
>CAJQQJ010000309.1 GCA_905480445.1 uncultured Alphaproteobacteria bacterium
GACTGGCAAGCCCGTTATAGGTTTCTCAATTGAGCAAAACGGCGACATCAAAACGATTGCTGATGCTTCATGGAAAGCGAAAGAGTACGTTCATTGGGCGTCTGAATTGCAGCGTGAAGAGTGTGATATCTCTGAGCTTTGGATTTCAACAAAGTGCGGTGAGTCCGATACAACAACAGGTCTGGGTTCATGTCCAACTGTTGGTAACATGTACGACAAGCTCATCCCGCAAGGCATCTACGGTTGCTTCGGTGAAACATCAGAGCTTACAGGTGCTGAGCACCTTTGTGCGGACCGTGCTGCGAACAACGAAGCACGCGACAAGTTTCTAAGAACTTTTGAAGCTTATTCCAACGATGTGATCTTTGCGCACCAGACAGACGATTTGTCTGACTCGCAGCCTACAAAAGGCAACATCGAAGGCGGACTGACGACGATTGAAGAGAAAGCCATGGGCAATCTTGAAAAAATCGGTAAGAACGTTTCTTACATTGATGCTCTTGAGCCTGCTGAATCACCTGAAAAGGGTGCTGGCTTGTACTTCATGGATACGTCTTCTGCTGCTGCAGAATGTATTACATTGATGGCTGCTGCCGGTTATGTGGTTCACACATTCCCAACGGGCCAGGGTAACGTTGTTGGTAACCCAATTGTTCCTGTGATCAAGATTACAGCTAACCCACGTACAGTGCGTACAATGGGTGAGCACGTTGATCTGGACGTTTCAGGCATTCTGACACGTGAACAGACTATTCCTGAAGCTGGTGATGCCTTGATCGAAATGGTTCGCCGCACTTCTAACGGTCGTGCGACTGCTTCTGAAGCCCTGGGTCATAAAGAATTCGTTATGACTAAGCTTTACAGATCTGCTTAATTCTATGACAAGGGAGACAACTGTCCCTCTCTAGGTCATCGTGAATTAATGTCTAATACCCCCGAATATGATTTTATTATTGTAGGCGGGGGTATTTCTGGTTTAGCGACGGCTTTGGCTCTCGCTCAAGTCGGCCGTACGTCCCTCGTACTTGAGAAATCCAGTGAGCCGCAGTTCATCGGAGCCGGAATTCAATTAGGTCCCAATGCCCTAAGAGCCATTGAACTCCTAGGCGTTCGAGAAGAACTTTCCCCTTATCTTAACTTTCCCGACGAAATTCGTCTCAATGATGGATTAACAGGCAAAAACTTAGCTGCTATTCCATTGAAGGGTCAGTTCGAAAGCCGTTACAGGTATCCTTATTCAGTTGCTCATAGAGGTGATTTGTTACGGGTATTGCTTCGAGGCTGCCAGAGGTCTCCATTGATCGAGTTAGTGTCCGGGGCAGAAGATGTGACGCTTGATGATAGTAAGCAGCGGGTTAAGGTGAATTGGCCGGGAAACAACCACGCGGTTGCCAAAATTCTAATTGGCGCTGATGGTTTATGGTCAGGCATAAGAAAACACGTTTTGGACGACGGCAAACCGAAGTTTTCAGGATACGTAGCTTTCAGAGCGCTGATTGACCCAACAGCTGCTCCTGAATGGCTTACTCAAAACACTTCAACTAACTGGATGGCACCCGGCGCGCACTTGGTTCATTATCCCGTTTGCAATGGTGACAAGATCAATATCGTTGCCGTTTGTCATGGCGAAAGTCAGAAATCAGGTTGGGACAACGCGCCAGATCTCAATTTGTTGCATGACGGGTTCAAGAATTTCTTCGATCCAATCAAGTCTTTTGTCAGGCATGAAACAAGTTGGCGTTCATGGCCGCTGTTCGACAGGAAGCCAGTGGTCAAGATGGTAGAAGGTAGCGTTGCACTAATAGGCGACGCTGCTCATCCCATGCTGCCCTATTTTGCGCAAGGCGCTGCAATGGCGCTCGAAGATGCCATTGTGCTCAGCCAAGCCGCGGCAGATAATGGTGATAGCATGAGATTGGCGTTAACGGCATACCAAGAAAGCCGTGCCCATCGTGTGGCCGCTGTGCAAAAGCATTCTTCGAAACTGGGCGAGATCTATCATGCTAAGGGCTTAGTAAGAGTTGGCCGAAACTTGGTACTGAGAACTAAAAGCGAAAAAGAGCTGCTAAACAGTCTGGACTGGATTTACGCTAAATCCCTATAAAGCGACCTAGTTTCTGGAAGAAGTATTTGAAATAGCCTTTGGCATAATTAAACAAATAGCTGCGCCAGTAGTTCGAAAACGGCGTTTTAGCGGGTAGAAATTCTGGTCGAGAATTCATTCGTGCCATTCTGTAGGCTGGCATGAAAGGTGGCTGCGGAATCTGGACAGGTGTTTTCTTCCCTGTCTCAAAGTTCCGCGACTGCTGATAATGTTCAACAACTGAGGCATAACCATCGGGTAGTGTTTCGTCAAAAATCTTAGTGTAGGTGACTGGAAGCCATTCAGTTTTTAAAGGATATTGTTGAATAGTTTCAGCCCAAGCGAAATCAAGCGAACGTTGATCCCATATGGATGGGTTCTTTTGGCAATGCTCTATCCATCGGTTCAATAAAACTTCCGCTCCTTCGGTTTGATTGAGAAAGAGGGTGCCACTGCGAAACCGCCAGCCTTCGCCTTTATGAATAGAGAAATCTGCTTGCGAACCATAGAGGAGGGTCGGTTCAAGCTCTAGTATGGCGTCTGAGTCGATCCACAAAACCGGTTGCTTGCTTTCTTGCCACACTTCCTGGACGATTACAGGTTTTTGGGCGCAGTTTGCCTCCCAGTTGCCAAGATCATCAACTGCTATGATCCTATGCACAAGGTCTAATTTCTCTACAGACTTAGCGAGGTGCCGCGACAGCGATTCGTATTCCGTATCGCGCGTATAGAATGAGACGACAATTGGTCGAATGTCAGAGGACCAGTCTGATCGACGTGAAATCGGTTTTGCTGTTTTTTGCCCTATCCAGAGAGGGGAGCCGTCTCGGTCTTGTCCGAGACATGCCAATTCAATGAATGCGCTTTTGACGGCATCCAATTCAGGAGCAAAAGCATTTTCTAAACAGACGATTGTTCCCTCTAAAAGTTCCTCAGATTTTTGATGAAGATCGAGTGCTTCATCGATGTTGGAACAGAGGACAATTCTAGCGAGAGAATCTATAGTGGTCTCTAAATTCCAAAAATGAATGTCAGTCGCTGAATACCCGGGCCCAATGCACCAGGAGATCCGAGAATGAAGCGATTGTTGTGACTTGTTTTTCTTATTTGTCACTTAGCGCGTAAGCCTTTTTGAGATAGAGGTTAATTTGCTCTAGCATCTCTGAACTAAAAAAACATCCTCAAGCTTGGGAGGGTAGGCGAGTAAATGCAAGTTATTATACTAAAAGATGAACGACCAGGCCACTATCATCAAAGTGAAGGTGTGGCCTTGGCGATGTCTAAGTTAGAGGACACAAAAGTCGAAAGGGTCGTGGTTATCCCTCGGAACAAACCAATCTTACGTTACCTTCGAAAATTTCTTGTCTCCGGTCTGATTTCACCTCAGATCTGCCTACGGCTTGCCTACAAGCCACATATTTTGCCGACAATTGACGATGGCGCGCTGCTGATTTCAGCCGGAGGGGACACCTTGTTGGCGAATGTTTGTCATTCAAAGATAAATCAGATTTCAAATGTCTTCATTGGTTCAACAAGAGGCCTGCCGGAAAGTTGGTTCTCTGCCATCCATCTCATTTACGAGCGGTTTCGTAAACGTGCTCCTTATGTGGTTACACTCAAGCCTAATTCAATTGACCCTGACCATGGGGATAGAGCGACTTCGCTAAATCAAGGACTAACCGGTCTGAAATTCACATTGCTCGTCGGTGGGGCAACCAAAACCTACAAATTTACGACAAAAGACTGGGAACATTTAGCAGCCTTCGTTCTGAATACTGGAAACGAATGGGGCGTTACTTGGTCTGTTACTACATCGCGTAGAACGTCAGGCAGTTTGGTGGAACAATTACGGTCTCTAAAACAAAAGCACCCGGAAATTGTCACGAACTTCATTGACTATTCGACCGCGGGACCTGGATCTGCCAGTGATTTGATGTTGTCCTCTGATGTGATTTTTTGCACAGAAGACAGCAATTCCATGCTGACAGAATCTATCTGTGCACGGCGTCCAGTTGTTTCTCTGCAACCTGTTCTGTTTGATGGCAGTAAAGACGAAAAGGAATACCTGGAGCACTTGGAAAAACAAGGATGTATGATGAGGGTGAAGCTATCTGGGATTAACCTTGAAAGCGTGAAGGATAGCCTTGGAGCTTTAACACCAATGCAAGAAAATCATCTTGAGCTGTTGGCGGAAAAAATTGCAGATCGTCTCGGGATCGGCTACAGGACTAATCCATGAATACAGAGGCAGAAATGGAAAGGAAGGATCAATCTAAAATGGCGGACCATGGTTACGAAGGCGGGCGCCTTGACTTACCGTTTGTAGGGCATTGCACATTTGGCAAGAGCACTCCGGTTACAGATTGGCACAACATTGACGCTGATGTTGCAGTACTCGGCGTTCCGATCGACACCGGCACCCAATATCGATCCGGCGCACGATTTGGTCCTAGAGCCATACGTGAGGCCTCGACCTTGTTTTCGTTTGGGCACGGTGGTGCCTACGATCATGAAGATGACGTTACCTATCTACCAAAAGGACAGGTGCGAATGGTTGATGCCGGTGATGTTGACGTAGTACACACTGACCACATGAAGAGCCTTGATAATACAGAGAAAGCCGTCAGACAGCTTGTCCGTTCTGGTGCACTTCCTGTAATGCTCGGTGGGGATCATTCTGTTTCGACGCCCAACATTGCAGCTTTTGAGGAACACGGTCCGATCCATGTTATCCAGTTTGATGCCCACTTAGACTTTGTAGATGAACGTCACGGTGTTCGTTTTGGCCACGGCAATCCTATGCGCCGTGCTTCTGAGATGGACCATGTGACTGGCCTTACTCAGCTTGGTATCAGAAACGTATCGTCAACGGCTAGGGAAGGTTATGTCGATGCACGTGAAAGAGGGTCCTCGATCCTCTCTGTTCGTCAAATTCGCGCCATGGGCAAAGAGGCTGTGTTGGCGCAGATCCCTGAGGGCAAAGACTATTACATCACAATAGACATTGATGGTTTTGACCCGTCCATCGCGCCGGGTACAGGAACCCCAAGTCATGGCGGTTTCCTTTATTATGACGTGATGGAATTGCTGCAGGGCATATCCAAGCGTGGGCGTATAGTCGGTGTGGACATTGTTGAAGTAGCGCCCGCCTATGATCCTGCGGGGGTAACATCTATTCTGGCGGCACAAGTTTTGCTCAACCTTTTGGGCTACATTTTTCATGAGCGGCAAAACGCATAGATGACTGACAAAACCAATGAGATCACTAAAGTAAGCCTCGCTCCATTTAGCCATCGATTCATGTTCATTGCCTTGTTCAGCTTTATCCTGAACATGTTAATGCTTGTTGTACCTCTCTACATGCTTCAAGTTTATGATCGGGTGTTGAACTCTGGTTCAATGGAAACACTTGCAGCTATTTCTATTCTGGCTGCAGGCTTGCTCGTTCTAATGGGATTGTTTGATTGGCTGCGCCATCGAATAATGGTCCGCACCGGCAACAGTTTTGACAACAAGTATGGTGAAGCTTTGTTCAACGCTAGCTTCGCAACAGAGCTTAGGCCGGTTCAGCCGGGTAGCCAACATCGGGGTGCACTTCCTGATCTCGATAATCTTCGACGCTATCTGACCGGTTCAGAATCTTTTGGCTTGTTCGATCTGCCTTGGATCTTTGTCTACCTATTGGCGCTTTACCTTTTTCATCCTTGGTTGGGTATGGTTGGTGTTGTTGGTGTTGTTATTCTTTTCATCGTCGCTGTTTTAAACGATGTCACCACCAGAACCGCAATCAGAGAATCAGCCGTTGATCAAATGCTTGCCCATGAGTTGGCAGATGCCCGCTTCAGGAATGCTGAAGTTATCCATGGCTTGGGATTAATTGGAAATTTGTCGAGCAGGTGGAGGACCCAGCGCGATAAGGGTTTGGTGGCTGGTTCAACTGCGACTGACCGAATTCACACACTGTCGATGATTGCAAAGACCGTCCGTATGTTGTTGCAGATTTCGATATTGGGTATCGCCGCTGCCTTGACTTTACAGTCAGAAATTACGGCCGGAATGATTGTTGCCTCCTCAATTGTTCTGGGACGCGCCTTGGCGCCAGTTGAACAATCGATCATGACTTGGCGGTCCTTCGCTGACGCCAGACAAGCATACTCAAGACTTAAGCTTTTGGTTCAAAGCCAGCCCAAGGGCGATCGGATATTTTCTACAAAAAAGCTTTTAGGTAGGCTGGAAGCTCGCAAAGTGTTTGTTGCGCCGTCGGGCCAACGCGTTCCCACCCTCCAAAACATTAGCTTTGATGTCTTACCCGGAGAAGTGCTTTGTATTATTGGCGCAAGCGGTGCTGGTAAGTCATCTTTGTTGAGAGCGCTTCTTGGAATTTGGAACCCTGTTTCTGGCACATTGCGGTTGGATGGTCAGGATATCAGGAACCTTGATAGAGAAGAGATTGGACCGCAGGTTGGTTACCTGCCACAAGAGATTTCGTTGTTTTCAGGTACTATTGGTCAAAACATATCTCGTTTTTCTCCACAGGTTGACGATGAAGCGCTCTTGCTTGCTAGCAAAAGAGCCGCTTGCCACGACATGATTGCGGCTTTGCCAGAAGCTTACGACACGACGTTGCGATCCGGGGGCATCAATCTTTCTGGCGGTCAAAGACAACGTGTTGCCTTCGCTCGTGCCCTCTACGGTGATCCCGCTTTGATAATTCTAGATGAGCCAACATCCAACATGGATGAAGATGGTATCAAAGCAGTCTATTCAGCGATCAAAGGATTCAAGGTACTCAAACGTTCCATTATTATTACGTCTCATCACCTACCAAGGGCTTTGCCAGTCGACCGTGTGCTTGTACTGAAGGATGGCAAAATGGTGGCTTATGGCACGCCAGAAGAAGCAAAAAAACAGTTAGAAAAATCAAACCCACCGCAGAACTCACCCTCTGAGAAAAATGAGAACGGAGCATCTAATGCGTAAGGCTGCTCCCTCAATCAAAGCTTCCAAACACATCTGGACCGGAATTCTCTTACTGGTATTCCTTATTGGAGCTGTCGGTGGTTGGTTGTTTTTTGCCAAACTACAAGGTGCTGTCATAGCGCCTGGCTTTGTTGCTCTCTCTCGTAACACTGTACATGTTAGTCACCTGGACGGCGGTGAAGTCAGTGAACTGCTTGTTGAAATGGGTGCAGTTGTTAAGCTTGGTGATGAATTAGTACGTTTGGATCAAGGACGCTTGCAAGTTGACTTGCTTGAGAAAGAATTGGTGTTTGTAAAAGCAGTCTCATCAAGGCTTACAGCAGAAGTCTACTCAAAGGATCGGGTTGTTTTCCCTGATGATCTCATTGCTGAAGCGGCCAACAAAGTTGACCTCAAAGAATTATTGCAAGAGCAAAGAGAGACTTTCAAAATTGGCCTAGAAAGCCATCGAGTAAGCATTGCTCGGTTGAGAAATGAACAGGAAAGTATCGAACAACAGAAACAGAACTATGTCTTGCAGAGAAGTTTGCTGGAAGAGCAAAAGGCCTTGATTGAAAAGGGACAGGAGAGGCTATCATCACTTAAAGGGCAAGGTTATGCGACTGAGCGGCAAAAAGAGGAAGAAGAAAACAGGCTTCTGAGCGTTAAACAAAATTTGGCTTCAGCAGATTTCCGTATTAACGAAGTCACTATTCGCCAGAGCGAAATTGATTTCGAGATTAGGGAGCTGCAAGAAAATCGCCGGAGATTGGCTTCCGGTGATTTGGAAGAGCGCAAGCTACAAATGCTTTCGCTGGAAAAGAGCTTGAGACTTGAGCGAGAACGCGCGCGGTCATCAATTATCAGAGCACCCGAAGATGGCGTGATCGTTGTTATGGTGCCGCTAGCAAAGGGCAGGGTTATAGCGCCAGGTGAAGTCATTGCTTCAATTCTGCCGGCTGATGGACGTTTTCTTATTGAAGGTCGTGTAAGGCCGCAGGATCGAGATCAAATTACAGTTGGTCAACGGTCCGAGTTAAGGGTCGCAGCAGCCTATAGAAGTGATACTCCGACTTTCGACGGAGAAATTGAAGGGATTTCAGCCGACAGGCTGGTTGATGATGCTACTGGAGAAGTTTATTTTCGTGTTTTGGTTGGTGCATTGCAACAACGTGAGTTCAGCTCAAGCTTCCAGAACAATAACTGGGCTGTGAAAATGATTAGAATTCCGGCAGGTTGGATTGGGTTAGAAATTGCCCAACCAACAATTGTAAAGGAAAAATCAGTCCCGTTTGATCTGCGGCCCGGTATGACAGTCGACATTTTCATTCAGACCAAGTCCAGGCGCGCCATCAATTACTTCATCAAGCCCTTGACGGATGCCTTGTCAAAAGCCTTTAAATAAGTTTGGAAATGAACTCAGACCAGATTTAAGAGGCCAGTTATGGATGTCATCACCAATTTCCGTTTTGAAACGAAGGAAATTGAAAACGAGTGGATAACATTGGCAGATGGCACCAAACTTGCGGCCCGAATTTGGATGCCAAAAGCTGCTGATCACCAAGCCTTTCCGGTCGTTTTAGAATACCTTCCGTACAGAAAAAGAGACGGGACTCATGTTCGTGATGCGCTGACACATCCTTATTTTGCTGGCAATGGTTATGTTTGCGTTCGGGTTGATATGCGCGGCAACGGCGATTCCGATGGCCTCATGTTCGATGAGTATTTGCAGCAAGAGCAAGATGATGCCTTGGAAGTCATTGATTGGCTTGTGGAGCAGGATTGGTGCGACGGTAACGTTGGTATGATGGGAATTTCCTGGGGTGGTTTCAACGCGCTTCAGGTGGCAGCCCGTCAACCTGAGGCGCTTAAAGCTATCATCACCTTGTGCTCGACTGTTGATCGCTTCAACGATGACATTCACTATAAGGGTGGATGCTTACTGAATGAAAATCTAGGCTGGTCTTCAACAATGCTGGCCTATTCCTCAAGACCACCAGATCCAGATATTGTCGGTGAGAACTGGCGGGACAAGTGGCTTCATCGGATGGAAAATCAGCCACACCTCGCTGAAACCTGGCTCGGCCACCAACATAAAGACGACTATTGGAAGCATGGTTCTGTCGGTGAAGACTTTTCGAAAATCAAAGCCGCCGTGTTCACGCTTGGTGGGTGGAATGATGCCTACATGAATGCGCCGCCCGCATTGATGGAGAATTTGAGCTCGCCGAACATAGGTATCATCGGTCCTTGGCTTCACAAATATCCTCATTTCGCGATCCCTGACCCCGCTATTGGATTTTTGCAGGAGGCATTGCGTTGGTGGGATCACTGGTTGAAAGGAATTGATACCGGTGTGATGGAAGAGCCTCAATTCCGCACATTTATGTTGGATAGCGAACCTGCATCGGCTTCTGCTAGCGTCAAACAAGGACGGTGGGTCGCAGAAGACAAATGGCCATCTTCTGATATCTACAAAAAGCAGCTCTTTTTATCTGACGGTTCATTGCGAGAAGCCGTTGAAAGCGAGAAAGTTGAGTCTGTTTGTTCACCTCAGGATTTGGGTGTAGCTTCAGGTGAATACTGTCAGATTTGGCTTGGGCCAGAAGCCCCAGGAGAACAGAGGGTCGATAACGGTGGTGCTTTGGTTTATCAGACTGCGCCTCTAACGGTGCCCACCGAGATACTCGGCGCGCCTAGGTTACGCATAAAGCTGGCAAGTGACCGAGTGACTGGCAAAATTGTTGTGAGGCTGAATTCCGTTCATCCTAGCGGTTCGACTACGCGGGTGAGCTATGCAGTCTTGAATCTCTGTCATCGTTACTCAAATGAAACGCCTCAGCTTTTGGAACCAGGCAAATTTGAGACGATTGACGTAGTGCTCGACAACATCGGTAAAACCTTTGCAGTCGGCGACTGCATACAGGTCGCTATCTCAACGACTTATTGGCCGTTGACCTGGCCATCGCCGGAAGTCACCACGTTGAATGTTCAGGAAGGTGCTGAAACGTTCTTAGAACTGCCAGTGAGACCGATCAGAGAGGAGGTAGAGGTTAGAATGCCGCCACCTGAGTCCTCTAAGCCTGCAGAACATAAACTGGTTAGGGTCCCTGAGAAGCAACGTTTCTCTACGCGTGATATGAAAACGGGTCTGTCTCATTTCCATATTCTGGACGATGACGGTGTAAGTGAGGATTTGAACACAGGTCTTTTGCTTGAATCCATCGCCCGTGAACACTACCAAATTGATCCAGATGACCCGACATCAGCCTCTGTCGAGACTCATTGGACAAAATCGCGTGCACGTGGCGATTGGAAGATCCGAACTGAAACCAAAGCCTCCTTGTCGTCAGATAAAGACAATTTCTACGTAAAAGCCAAGTTAGAAGCCTTCGAAGGTGATGAGTTGGTTTTTGAAAAAGACTGGGATAAAACGATCAAGCGAAACATGGTTTGAATTTTTAAATCCTGTCTGCGGCTGTCTTGATCTAGGGTCGGTCTAATTACTTGTAACTATTGTTGGAATTTAATGTGACTAAATCGGTGTCTTTGAACGCTCCCTTTGACAGGTTTGCAGAGTGGTTGACCAAAGCTGAAGAAAGCGGAGAGCACGAAGCAAACGCTATGAATTTGGCCACAGCCTCACCGGAGGGGCGGCCCTCTAACCGCATGGTGCTGTTAAAAGGGCACGATGTTAATGGTTTCGTTTTTTATACAAACTACGAAGGACGTAAGGGACAAGAGCTTTTGACCAACCCATTTGCATCTCTTTGCTTTCATTGGAAGGGATTGCGCAGGCAGATCCGAATTGAGGGGCCGGTTGAGAAAGTATCTGACGAGGAAGCTGATACCTACTTCAACAGCCGCGCCCTCAATAGCCGAATTGGGGCTTGGGCCTCTCAACAATCGCGCCCTTTAGAAAGCAAAGCGAGGTTTCTTGCGGATGTAGCATCTGTTACAGCGCATTTCGCTGGCAAAGAGATCACGAGGCCACCTTATTGGAGTGGATTTCGCCTTGTTCCTGATTGTATTGAGTTTTGGGAAGATGGCGCTTTTAGGCTTCACAATCGCCAACAATACCGTAAATCTTGCGATGGTTGGACCATAGAACTCTTGTATCCATAAGCTGACTAGGTGAGTAGAGTCGTTGCCATCCGGAACCCAAATTAAATAAGATAAAGATTCAGTGTGAATTCTCGAACTTTCTGCTTGGCAGTAAAGAGAGAGATTGCTATACGTCCGCCGTCGTCACAGTCCGGCTGTGGCGAGGGTGAGAAATCACATTGATCCGCGATAGCTCAGTTGGTAGAGCAAGTGACTGTTAATCACTGGGTCGCAGGTTCGAGTCCTGCTCGCGGAGCCAAATTTGTCGCAAGACACAAAGCCATGGAAGTAAAATTCCATGGCTTTTTTGCGTTTCTAGTGGTGTTTATTAACTGAAATTCCAAGAGATTTTTTGTCCCCAGGATTCTCTTGTTTGGAGTCACTTTTGGGTTGACGAATCCCAGCGAAACATGGTCTTCAATAGGTGAGCGACTCTGGCTGGGTAATGCTCTTGGGGATATGAAATAACAAGATGGTGTGGCAAACACATCGCTGTACCTACGACCTATAGACATGTAGGTCTTCCCTTTGTCAGTCCCGCCAGTCGTCGTTTGAGTTAAATCAAAAGGACTTAGGTGTCTTACCACTATGAATTCCGTACAGCTTTCTGAACAAGCCCGCCAAGCAATGGTCGAATGCCAAATTCGCCCAAACAAAGTTACCGATACAAGAATAATTGAGTCTATGGAGAAGCTCGACCGAGCTCTGTTTGTTCGTCCAGAGCAAGCAGGTTATGCCTATGTCGACGAAGACTTGCCGCTCGGTGATGATCATTATTTGATAGAGCCAGTTGTTTTGGCCCGCATGATTCAGGCTTTGGATATTCAACCAACAGATATGGTTTTGGAAGTTGGCGCAAGTAGTGGGTATGGCACAGCAGTCATCAGCTCTTTGGCAAATACAGTGGTCAGTATTGATCAATCTGAGGAGTTCGTCGAATGGGCCTCAAAGAATTTAACTGAAGTCGGCGCTGATAACGCAGTCGTTCTGCACGCGGACTTAAATGCAGGTGCTGCTGATCAGGGGCCTTATGACGTTGTGATCGTCTCAGGCGCTATGGAAAATGTGCCGAGCCAACTCTGTGATCAATTGGCAGAAGGCGGCAGGCTCATCACCGTTGTTCGTGCAGTTAATGCAGCTTTTGGCGAAGTTCAACTCATTACGAAAAACAATGATGTGCTGACCACAGTAGCTCTGTTTGATGCTGGTACACCTTTGATTGCTAAATCGAGTCAAAACCAGGGCTTCGTTTTTTAGATTAGTCACAAAATAATCGAAATGCTTGGGAAGGGCGGAGACAAACAACTTGGATCAGAAAACGATAAGTCTAACGAGATTGAGAAAGTTAGTTGTCTCTGGCGTTTTTGCCTTGGCAATTGGCTGTCTTTTTCCTGGCTCTTCGCTTCATGCTCAAACGCTGTATGGCGCTTTAACCGCTGCCTACCATAACAATCCAACTTTGAAAGCCGCTCAACACCAGGCTCTATCAACGAATGAAACCTACCGCCAGGCAGTTGGTGCTGCGATGCCTACGATAACTGGCACTGGTTCAATAGGTTATACGGATAGTCGAACCCGCTCGACTCGTGATGTGGTTACACAAAATGGCACCAACCTCATCTCTACGGGCTTGACTATCTCCCAGCCATTGTATCGTGGCGGCGGTGTTTCGGCAGGTATTAGGAATACAGAAAGTACAATTCAAGCACAGTGGTATCAGCTGCAATCGGTTGAACAATCAGTTCTCGCGCAATCGGTTCAGGCTTATATGAATGTTATCGGTGATAGAGAAATTCTTCGCTCAACGCACCACAATGTCGATGTTCTTAAAAATCAGTTATCAGCCGCTCAAACTAGATATGATGTTGGTGAGGGAACGCGATCTGATATCGCTCTGGCCCAGTCCGCTCTGGCGGCGGCGCAAGCAAATGTAGCAGCGGCGATTGCGTCTCTAGAATCCAGTAGATCTATTTTCCAGCAGGTTATTGGCACAATGCCTAGCACGCTTAATGAGCA
>CAJQQJ010000310.1 GCA_905480445.1 uncultured Alphaproteobacteria bacterium
TCACAAAAAGTTCGGGTTGGCTGACGAAAGGTTTCTGCATGACAAAAGTTACCAAATATTCCAGCCTATGGGAATCCTCTAGTTATGCTGAGGTCTCTGATAACTAACTCATATTAAAAGAAAAATAATTTGTTTGCCTATTTTTCGACATCTCTCAAGGAGTAAGAGATAATGAGGAACAGTTTAAGACTGATGGGTATTGGCCTGGGAGCTTTAGCAACTTTTTCTGCTTCGCTGCTGGTAGCTGAAACCACAAAAGCAGAACCTAAGGAACAGGTTCTGGTAATTGAGTTAGATTGGCACGGCGGTATATTAACTGACCGGGCATCTCTCCAGGTTGTCAACGAGTTTGGCAACGCGTTTTTCCGTCTGGGAATCCCTGGATATTCTGACGACCGCGATGTGGTCGGAAAAGAAGACGACAGCCTAACTTTGCGTGTCAAGGAAGGCGAAGTTATCGAGGTTTCCCAGATCCCTTATGAGACCAACGTCGGAAGCTATGACATTGGCCTGCACTGCGACGGACCGAACATGGTTATGAGTGAAAGCAAGATGGACGTGAATGGCGCGATGACCGCCAGCTACATGGTGCCGAGCCTTGAAGGTGAAGCGTCAGACGCACCGATCGTCTGCACCTTCTCAAACACTATGTTATATGAGGACATGGAACTGACCTTAAACGACACAGACTTACAACAACAATTGGCTGCTGACTTCGACAGCCAATTCACAGACACTCAGATCACGATGAATGATCTGAGTTCGGACGATATCGAACTCCATTCTACACAGAACAGCGAAACATCTTTCTGGGTAAACTGATATCGTAGTTTCTCTTAGTAAAGCCGAGAACCTTGGGGGGCACCCTATAGGGTTCTCGGCTTTTCTATTTCTACGCTTTATTTATGCTGGCGTTTCTATGTTTTCCGCCTGTTTTCCAATCCACCAGTGATTTTCGCCCTGTGGTGTTGAGACATATTCCGGCCATCTGATATCGACGGGGGGCTGTGCATCGGCCTCCAATAAAGGTGCTTTCCAGCTTGTACCACCAATTCCACCACCCGTTCGCTCTTTGAACTCCGCCTTAATCGCGTCGAGAGTCTGTGGGTCCATCAACAGATCAAGCGCCGTTGTGGCGATGACCTTGCCCGCGACCGCTGTCATGGGATCGATGGTTGCCGGATAACCACCCAGCGCGTTCATTGCCCAATCGGGATAGGTGTAGCCAGCCGCTGGTGCCTTTAACATCGGACGTCCAATGTAGAAGCGAACGGTTGGTGTGTGCCAAGTGTATTCAACATAATCATCATTAGTGAAGTTATCAAAGTCGGGTGGCAGCATCTGTCGGATCTCGGCTTCGGCGGCTTCTGGCGATATCGTCTCTGACACTTCTGCCATAAAGGGCTCATCCATGGGGTCAACACCCAGGCTGCTTTGAATATCACGCGCAAAGCTTTTGGCCTCGTCCCCCATCACTGGACCACCAATTCGCTCAATGTTTTTGTAGGTGAGGTCGGCGAAGGCCAAATTGGCGAGGCCGGGTCTGGTCTTTGATACCCAGGTTTCAACGACACGACAAAAGGCAGCCTCAGCCGATAGCCGTGCGTTGCGGTCCAAGACGCTGAACACCTTCTCCAACATGTCAATCTTGGGCGCTCGGCAGGCATAGGCGATCTGAGAGATGGATGGCGGCAGATTATCAGCCGTTGCTTGTCCACCTATCAAAATGGCCTCATTCAGGCTCCAAAAGCCAGTGTGGGACAGCATTGAATCCCTGGTGGTTTTGCTCAGCTGGTACATGGTCATTAGGGCATCGGTGGCACCGGGCGCTCTCGCGGTTGCATGGGCTAGCGGGATAGGGGCCTTGGCATCTTCGTTCCAGCCCCTCGGGTCATCACATAAGAAGGTATAGACTTTGCCATAGTTGCCACCACAGTGAATGTTCCAACGACAGGTGTTGGAGAGGGGTAACATATAAGCAGGATGGAAGGAGAAGGCGGCGTCGAGCTCGTCATAGTAGCCCTTTGCGGCGTGGAACGGCTTGGAACCACAAACCTTCTCAGCTGGTTCGCCAAACAGCTTGATTGAGCCAGCGATGTTGTTTTCAGTCATGACGGCCTTGAGAGCCAGGAAGCCGATCAAGGCACCGACACCCAGGGCCGAATGGGGATCAGTGTGGCCAGGGGCAAAACGAGATAGTCCGTCACGCGGCTGTGGGTGAGGCACGGGTGCCTGACAATTGCCAGGGATGGCATCGTATTCAACATAGCCACCTAGGATTGGCCCGCCATCGCCATGTGACTTGTCTCCATTAGTCCAGCGCGCGCAAAAGGCGGTTGGCATGCCAGCTGAACCAACTTCAACCTCGAAGCCTTCTTTAGTAAGGAGTTCAACGTAAAAGGCTGAGGAGCGATACTCCCGCCAGGCTGTCTCAGCAAAATCAAAGATCTGTGCACACCAGGCTGACCATCGTGGCTGGTTCTCATCGATCCATTTCTCCGCCGCTTGCTGTAGCTCATTCACGTCCATGTTCGACCCCGTTGTATTGATAAAGGCATTCGTTCCTAGCGAAGTTCATACTCATATCTGTCGCCGATAATCAATCGACGAAGGAAAACTTGCTGATCGCTACTAAAGATTCGCCAATTCAAGTTCTCATTTCTGAAACATCCTAAGGGTGCAGTTAGCGAGATTCGCAAACAAAAAGATACCTATAGGCGAACAAAGCATCAAATCAGTTGTTCTTTATGCTCAAAAAAGCGCTGAAACTGAAGATAACCTGACTCCCTGTGCTGCAACGCACATTCAGTTATTACTTCTGCTCCTACCCATTAGTTGTCTGAAATTTTCGAAATATGGAGGCAAGATAATCTTGTTTTTTCAAGGCTTTAGACAAGCAAGAGCTGCACTAACGCAGCTTAAAACAGGTGCCGCAAGCACCGTACAAATGAGGAATGGAACTAATGTTAAAGAGTAATTCAACTTCTGCAAATGTCATTATTGACAG
>CAJQQJ010000311.1 GCA_905480445.1 uncultured Alphaproteobacteria bacterium
TGCGAGATCTGAAATCCCGAGGGGTGCAAGTAACGACAAAAAGGCGATTGCCCACTTTTTCATGGCTGGTCTAATCTTTCGGACTGGTTAGGGTTTGTGCTCGCAACACTTGGTGAGAGCTAAGTGATTAGAGCCTTAGCAAAGGTGGAACTTCAGGCCAAGGATTCTTAGGTCGCAATTGCAAAAACTCAGGCCAAACGAACTTGTATCGGCTGTAGGCGATCACCATATCCTAGTTATTCAACGCCTTATGCCAAAATGGGTAAGGTTTTTTGGTCGTTCAGCGATGCCTAAGAGGGTCGCTCGAAAGATGAGGAAAAAATATGAATTTCGACTCTTACACAGAGCGGGCTCGTGGATTTTTACAAGCTGCTCAAACAATCGTCTCCCGAGAATCACATCAGCAGATAACGCCAATCCACTTGGCCAAAGCCTTGATTGATGATGAAGAAGGCTTGGCCGCCCGACTTATCTCTCTTGCCGGTGGTAATGCTCAACAAGTAAAAACGCAGGTTCAAGCTGCACTCGATTCCTTGCCAATGGTTGAAGGAAGCGGCGCTTCACAGGTCTATATTGACCGCGATTTGACAGCGGTCTTTGGCCAAGCCGAAGAACTGTCAAAAAAAGCGGGCGATCAATTTGTGACCGTTGAGCGATTGCTCCAGGCTCTCGCGATGTCTAAAGGAAAAGCAGGTGACAGTCTCAAGGCTGCTGGCGCATCCGCACAAAATCTCAATCAGGCAATCAATACGATCCGCAAAGGGCGCACGGCAGACAGTGCAACAAGCGAAGACTCCTTCGAGGCACTTGAGAAATACACACGGGACCTGACCGCTGTCGCTCGCGAAGGCAAATTGGATCCAGTCATCGGGCGAGATGAAGAAATTAGACGCGCTTTGCAGGTCTTGTCGCGGCGTACAAAGAACAATCCAGTACTGATCGGTGAGCCGGGCGTTGGAAAAACGGCAATCGCTGAAGGTTTAGCGCTTCGCATTGTCAACGGAGACGTACCCGAGTCCATTCGGGATAAAAGACTGCTGTCCTTGGATCTTGGTGCTTTGATAGCTGGCGCGAAGTATCGCGGTGAATTTGAAGAGCGACTTAAGTCAGTGCTTCAAGAACTCTCAGCGGCTGAGGGTGAGGTAATCGTCTTTATTGACGAGCTACACACCCTGGTCGGGGCTGGTAAAGCCGAAGGTGCAATGGATGCATCCAATATGCTGAAACCATCTTTGGCACGCGGAGAATTGCATTGCCTCGGTGCAACAACACTCGACGAGTATCGGAAATACATCGAAAAAGATGCGGCCTTGGCAAGGCGGTTTCAACCAGTCTTCGTTGATGAGCCAACGGTTGCTGACACAGTGTCGATTTTGCGCGGTCTGAAAGAGAAGTACGAGCTTCACCATGGGGTTCGGATAGCCGACAATGCCTTGGTCGCCGCGGCCGCGCTTTCCAACCGTTATATTACGGATCGTTTCTTGCCAGATAAAGCCATCGACTTGGTGGATGAAGCAGGCGCACGTCTGCGGATGGAAGTTGATTCCAAGCCTTCGGAAATCGATGAGCTAGATCGCCGTATCGTCCAGCTAAAAATTGAGCGAGAGGCTTTGAAGAAAGAAAAGGACAAGGCGTCCAAAAAACGGCTCGGTGATTTGGAAATAGAATTGGAAGGTCTTGAGAAGTCCTCTGCCGATAAAACTTCGGTTTGGCTTGCTGACAAGGAAAAACTGAACGAATCTCAAAAGGTCAAAGAGCAACTGGATCAAGCACGGAGTGACTTGGAGATTGCTCAACGGCAAGGCGATTTGGGTAAAGCTGGTGAGCTGACTTACGGGCTGATCCCACAGTTGGAAACGAAGTTAGCCGAGCAAGACAATGAAGCGCCTGGCCATTCGATGGTTCAAGAGGCCGTCAAGGAAGACCAGATCGCCGCCGTTGTAGCGCGTTGGACAGGTATACCTGTTGAAAAGATGCTGTCTGGAGAAAAAGACAAGCTGCTTTCCATGGAGGTGGCTTTAAGAGGGCGTGTTGTTGGCCAAGAAGAAGCCCTGGGAGTTGTTTCTAAGGCCGTTCGCAGAGCGCGCGCAGGTCTTCAAGATCCTAAACGTCCAATGGGGTCATTTCTGTTCCTTGGTCCAACCGGAGTCGGCAAAACCGAGCTATGCAAAGCCTTAGCTGAATTCCTGTTCGATGACGAATCAGCCCTCTTGAGAGTTGATATGTCAGAGTACATGGAGAAGCATGCTGTTGCGCGCCTAATTGGTGCTCCACCTGGATACGTTGGTTATGAAGAGGGCGGCGTACTGACGGAAGCCGTTCGCCGCCGTCCCTATCAAGTGATCCTCTTTGATGAAGTTGAAAAGGCCCATCCCGATACCTTCAATATTCTGTTGCAAGTGTTGGATGATGGGCGGCTTACGGACTCTCACGGCCGCACTGTAGATTTTAGAAACACGCTGATAGTCTTGACCTCTAATCTGGGCAGTGACCTGATGGTGGCAGATGCTGGCAAAGACCTGAGTGCTTCAGTGAAGGACCAAGTCTTAGCAGTCGTCAAAGATTCGTTTCGACCAGAGTTCCTAAATCGCTTGGATGAAATTCTAGTTTTCCAGTCTTTGAAAGAAGAGGTGATGACTTCAATTGCAGAAATTCAACTGCAAGGTCTGAAAGGACTACTGAAAGACCGACGGATTGAATTGGACGTCAATACCGATGCAATCGAATTCTTGGCGAGGAAAGGCTACGACCCTGTGTATGGTGCTCGCCCGCTTAAAAGAGTGATTCAACGGTTGCTCCAAGATCCATTGGCCTCCTTTATCCTTGAAGGACAGGTGCTCGATGGCGACCGTGTTAACGTCACAGTTCAAGAAGACGAACTTTCGATTAAATCCGTCTCACACTTACAGGAAGTTGCTGCCTGAAGCGGGTTGGCTAGAATACAGTACCTAATTGCTTGCGACCGGGCCTAGCTCGGTCGCTTGCTTTTTTAATGACAAAATACGGTCACGTTGAGACTTGAAGGACTTAAGTTCTTTGCCGCCGAGTTGGATGCGGCTGTTGAAAGTCAATTTCAACGGGTTGATCTGACCGCCATTTTTCAAAACCTCGTAATGCAAGTGTGGCCCGGTTGATCTTCCAGTGGATCCAACATAGCCAATAACTTGTCCTTGGCGCACTCTTTTACCACTGCGAATACCGCGCGCCACTTTACTGAGGTGTGCATAAGCAGTTTGGTAAGTTCCGTTGTGCCGAACTCTGACATATTTGCCGTAAGATCCGCGCCAACCGGCATAGTTTACAACACCTGCTCCCGCAGAATAGACAGGCGTGCCTCGTTTCGCGCCAAAATCAACACCCTTATGCTTCTTAGTATAGCCAAGGATCGGATGCTTACGCCTTCCATAACGAGATGTTATACGGGCACCGTCCACAGGGGTACGCAAAAGAGTCCTGCGGGCCGATGAACCCTTGCGTGAGAAGAAGCTAACCGACCCTTTCGAGTTCTTGAAACGATAAAGCTCTTTCTTCTTCTTCTTTCCAATCGTGAATGAACCATAAAGAAGACTACCGGTTCGAACAAACTTACCCTGATCGTTATAAAGCGCTTCGTAAACGGCCTCGAACTGATCACCTTGATGAATTTCACGTTGAAAATCGATTGAGTAAGCGAAAATCGAAATAAGGTTACCAATGACCCGATTTGGAACACCCATTGCATTGGCATCAACCCAGAGGCCATTAGAGATCTTGCCTTTGGCCAACATCACTTTCTTGGTCAGCTGCAGCACGTCTTTCATTGCTGCGAAACCGTCCTTTTCGCGCCATATTCTATAAGTTACATCTATAGAGGGTTGGAACGTCACCGACACAAGCCTGCCATTGGCCACGCGCGGTGCTCGCGGGTTCAACCCAATTTCCAGTTCCCAGCCAGCTCTCAGATCGCGAAGATCAAAGTGTTTCTTCAGTTCTTCGAGTGCGCCACCAACCTCGTGTTTGTTCACACCTTGCCGGGTTAGGATGCCA
>CAJQQJ010000312.1 GCA_905480445.1 uncultured Alphaproteobacteria bacterium
AGATTGGACAATGCTATGGACGGTGTTCCTGGGCTAACACAAGATCTAGTCCAGCCTGGAGGCAGCTTTGACTATGGTTTTGAAACACCTGATGCGGGCACCTACTGGTATCATTCTCACAACCGATCACTGGAACAAGTAGAGCGCGGGCTTTATGGTCCTCTCATTGTTGATGAACCTGAACGGCCAGACGTTGATCATGATGAAGTCATTGTTTTGGACGATTGGCTGTTTGATCAACAGGCTCAAATCATCGGCGATTTCAATGCCATGCACTCGCTTTCTCACGGGGGTCGTTTGGGCAATTATTTGAGTGCTATGACACCCGGGAGAAAGTCACTGACTTTTCGTCAAAACGATCGGGTTCGATTGCGCTTGATTAACGCCGCAACAGACAAGATTTTTAGCTTAGGCGTTCATGGTTTTGACGGCAAAGTAGTAGCGCTGGATGGCATGCCTTTGGAAGATCCAACACCTCTAGATCACCTTGTGCTCGGGCCTGCGCAAAGGGCTGATATCATTGCCGATGTTGTTGCGGAAGACGGCAGTATTGCCACTCTTGTTTCGCATGAGCGGAGCTCAGCGATGCTTCTTGCTGAGTTATCAATTGTCGGCAAATCCAGCCGTAGCACTAGAGAGGCAATAACAGCGCTTCCACCAAATCCAATTAAAAAAATCCAAAGTCTTAATGAAGCATCCACCGCTTCTCTTTTAATGGAAGGCGGCGCCATGGGCCGTCTGCAAGCGGGAGTGTATAAAGGAGAACAGCTTTCGATTAGACAGCTGGTTGAAAACGGCCAAGTCTGGACTTTCAATGGTGTGGCTAACATCACTGATGAGCCTCTAGCAGAGGTGGGTTTGGGCGAAGTGTTGCGCATACCAATCACGAACCAAACAGCCTTCCCTCATGCTATGCATCTTCACGGGCATCATTTTCAGGAAATAAGACCTGACGGCCGCTTCGGCCCATTTCGAGACACTCTCTTAATCAATCGTAACGAGACCAGAGAAATCGCTTTCCAAGCAACAAATCCAGGAAGTTGGCTTTTCCATTGCCATATGCTGTCTCATCAAAAGGCTGGCATGAAAACCTTTATCAAGGTGTTCGCATGAACAATTGGATAAAGGTGGCAATTCTCGCAGTTGGGCTCGTTGGCATAGGAATCTGGTACGGGGTTCTTGAAGACTCTGGATCGGAGGAAAGTGCTACCGTTGAGAAAGACAGTCCAATAATTTCCGGTGGTCTTTATTTGGCGTCAGTAGAGCAAGGTAAGAGTCTTTACGCGGAAAATTGTGCGTCTTGCCATGGCGCGAACTTGGAGGGACAAACACCTGATTGGAAGCGACCAGGACCAGACGGAATTTTCCCAGCTCCACCGCATGATAGGTCTGGGCACACTTGGCATCATGATGACCAAGTGCTGTTTGACTACACGAAACTAGGTGGTTCCAACCTCATGAAACAAAATGGTATTGAAGACTTCAACTCAGGTATGCCGGGTTTTGAGGAAATCCTAAGTGATGATGAAATCTGGGCAGTTCTTAACTTCATCAAATCAACCTGGCCGAACCATATTCAGGAGCAGCAACGCCAACGCACCGCTGTTGCAAGAAGTGGCGGCTAGAGCTCACATACTCTTTGTTTCACTCGCCTGCTTTATAGAAGATATTCGACTGGTCTGCTGAATCGGCTTTGTATGCGTAAACGTTATATTGAGCGGCGGGGTTGTAGCCCATGCCAAGTGATCCCATTGGCATGCCAGGCACCGAAATTCCTGCGATATCTGGCTTGTCAGCCAATAGTTTTGTGATCGCCTCAAGCGGAACATGGCCCTCTACTGTGTAACCGCCCACTCTTGCTGTGTGACAAGCCTGCATGGGTTCTGCGACGCCGAATTGTTTTTTGATTTCACTGACATCGTCCATGTCGTGAACTTCAACCTCATACCCAGCTTGTTTCATAGCCTCGGTCCAGAAACCGCAACAACCACACCAAGGCGTTTTGTAAATAGTCATTTTCATAGCTTCTTCAGCAGATGAAGAGGAGGTAGCCGTGAGCGCCAGACTTAGTGTAATTGACAAAATCAAGGTCAGTTTTTTGAGCATAAGATTCTCGCTTCGCACTGTTCTTCACAGAAAATTGGGTAGTGCACCAACTACTGCGAGCATTGCAGCAGTCGATGCCCAGTACAACCCTAAAGATGCCGATTAGGGGAAGATCAAGAGATTAAAGACTTGTGCCCTTCAAAATTTAGCTGCGCATGCGGCCACCATTGGCGTCATATGCTGGTTGACCAAGGATCTCAGCGTCGAGGCGTTCTCCTAAAATTTCAACCTGGACTTTTGATCCCGGTGCAGAATTAGATGCTGAGACATAGGCCATGGCCATAGACTGATTAGCATGATGGGCATAGCCGCCGGATGTGATGTAACCAACGGCTTCATCACCGACTAAAACGGCCTCGTCGAGGGTGACATCTATATCCGTGTCGATCATTAGCGTGACGAGCTTACGCTCAGCGCCTTCTTCTTTGAACTTTTGAGTGGCTTCTTTACCGACAAAGTCTTTCTTCCAGTTGATGAAGACTTCCATGCCACTCTCAACAGAGTTGAAGTCAGGGCGGAATTCGAGGCCCCAAGCGCCCCAGCCCTTTTCCAAACGGAGGGACATGAGGGCTCTGGCACCGTACCAAGTATAACCAAAATCAGCGCCTGCTTCTTCAATAGCCTCAGACAATCGCAAGAGGAATTGAGGGCGGCAATAGATCTCGAAACCTAATTCACCGGAGAAGGAGATACGATGCATGACAACCGGCACGCCCCCAACGAAGGTTTGGCGCGTGTCTCTGAACTTGAAGGCGTCAGCACTGACGTCATCTCTAGAGATGCGAGACAGCAATTCTCGGGATTTAGGCCCTGAAAGCGCAATTCCATGCCATCCGCTGGTCTGATTTTCGTGTGTCACGCCCTCTGGCAGGGTTTGAGCAAAGAAACGCGAGTGAGCGTCCTGCATGGCACCGGAACCAAAGAGCATGAAGTGTTCATCGCTCAAGCAAGCTATCGTCAGGTCGCCGTAGAGGCGGCCTTTCTCAGTTAACATGGGTGTTAGAGTAATGCGACCTGGCTTGGGCACATAACCCGCCATTGTCTTGTTCAACCATTCGCGCGCGCCAGGCCCTTTGATGACGTGCTTGGCGAAGTTGGCAATCTCGATACCACCGACGGCTTCACGAACAGCCTTACATTCTCTCGCCACGTAGTCATGAGATCTGTTGCGCTCAAAGGTGGGGTCTTCCCATGCATCATCTGGTGAGTCCGCAAACCAGAGAGCATTTTCGAGACCAAATGATTGCCCCATCCGAGCACCCTTGGCGATGAGGCGGTCATAAAGTGCTGTTGTTTGCTGCATGCGTCCCTTCGGCAAAGTCTCGTTCGGGAAAGTCATGACGAAACGGCGTTCATAGTTCTCGGTAGACTTAACCGTTCCCCAGTCCGGCGAGGTCCAGTCACCGAAGCGCGCCACGTCCATGGCCCAGACATCAATCGAAGGCTCGCCGTCGATCATCCATTCAGCCATGGTCAAGCCAACGCCACCACCTTGACAGAAGCCCGCCATCACACCCACGGCACACCAATAGTTTGTCATGCCGGGCACAGGTCCGATCATGGGGTTACCGTCTGGGCCAAAAGTGAAAGGCCCGTTAATGGCTTGTCTGATACCAGCACTGGCTAAAGCAGGAATGCGTTCGAAGCCTAATTCCAAACGGTCGGCGATATTTTCCAGCTTGGGCTGGAGAAGTTCGTGGCCAAAGTCCCAAGGGGTGCCATCGACTTTCCATGGCGTGCCGACTTGCTCGTAGGTGCCAAGCAACATGCCGTCGCGTTCTTGGCGGAAATAAATGTTAGCCTCGTAATCGATACCGCAAGGCAACCGTGAGCCAAAGTTTGCGATCTCGTCAATTTTCTCGGTCAGCAAGTAATGGTGTTCCATCGGTTGCACTGGAATGTGCATACCTGCCATATGCCCGACTTCTCTCGCCCACAGACCACCACAGTTAACAATGTGTTCTGCGATAATCGTGCCTTTGGCAGTGGTTACTTCCCACTGTCCGTCGGGACGCTGTTTGGTGCCCGTCACACCAGTATGGGTGAAATACTGTCCGCCATAATGGCGCGCCGCTTTGGCAAAAGCGTAGGTTGTGCCTGACGGATCGAGATCACCATCTTGGTCATCCCAGAGCGCAGCGTGATAGTGCTTTGGATTGATGAGTGGGTGACGGTCCGCCAGTTCTTCGAGACTGATAAACTCTTGTTCTAGGCCTATGTAGCGCGCCTTAGAGCGTTCACGCTTGAGATAGTCGTACCAGGTCTTGTTGGAAGCCAGATAAAATCCACCTGTCATGTGTAGGCCAACAGATTGCCCAGACAGCTCTTCGATCTCTTTGTAAAGGCCGATGGTGTAACTCTGCAAACGGGAGATGTTTGGGTCCGAAGATATGGTGTGGATTTGCCCTGCCGCGTGCCATGAGGAGCCAGAAGTCAACTCATCACGTTCTAACAAAACAACATCTTTCCAACCGAATTTGGAGAGGTGGAACAAAATGGAGCAACCAACAACGCCGCCGCCGACGATCACGCACTTGGTATGTGT
Source organism: uncultured Alphaproteobacteria bacterium (assembly GCA_905480445.1). Lineage (GTDB taxonomy): Bacteria > Pseudomonadota > Alphaproteobacteria > UBA7985 > CAJQQZ01 > CAJQQZ01. Next base: position 4,652 of record CAJQQJ010000312.1, read on the forward strand.
GGGCAGTGGCTTACCCTTGCTGGTCACGTCTTTTTGGATGTTCAGCGTTGATTGCGCCATTGTATCGTTTGCCATTGATTCTTCTCCAGTATCTGTCTGGTGTCGTGTTGGGTTGTTCAGTTGAGTGCGGCTTAGTACCAAGCATCAGGAAGTTCTGATTTGCGTCGGGCGACGAATTCATCCAGCTCTTCTCTTTTTGCGACGTCCATGGGTGGCGTCTCATATTCGTTCAGCATGAGGTTCCAGCGATCGTAAGCTCGAGCCCGCATGTCCTTCGAGCCCTTTTCTTCCCAGCTTTCAACGTTTTCTGAGTCGCTAAGCTTTGGCTCATAGAAAGCATCTTGGTAGTTACGCATGGTGTGATCGGAACCCAAGAAATGACCGCCTGCTTCGACCTGAAGGTAAGCATCGCGAGCCATAGCGTTGTCATCTAGCTCAAAACCCGTGCCGAGGACTTTCTGGTAGGAGCCCAGACGATCTGCATCCATGATCAGCTTTTCATAGCCGGTCGACAATCCGCCCTCCAACCAGCCCGCAGCGTGGAGAGTGAAATTGGCACCGGCGAGCATGGTTGAATGCATGGAGTCAGCGCTTTCATAAGCGGCCTGTGCATCCTCTGTCTTAGAGGCGGTCAATGAACCACCGCAACGCAACGGTAAATTAAGCCGTCGCGCCATTTGGCCGATAACATAGTTGGAGATAACTGGTTCTGGCATACCAAATGTCGGA
>CAJQQJ010000313.1 GCA_905480445.1 uncultured Alphaproteobacteria bacterium
TTGGACTAATGCTTTGTTTGAGAACGTGAGTCGCCCAATCGCGACTTCTTCTGTTGATATAGGAATTTGATAAATGGCTTTGGCTCCACAATCTGCACCCGACCTTTCCTCCTTTGATTGGGAAGATCCATTCCGTATGGAGGACCAGCTCACTGAGGAAGAACGGATGATCCGTGACTCTGCTGCGGCTTATGCACAGGAGAAGTTACAGCCGCGCGTTATCGAGGCTTACCGCGAGGAAAAATCTGATCCATCCATCTTCCGTGAGATGGGTGACATGGGTTTGCTTGGCTCAACAATTCCAGAGGAATACGGCGGCATCGGTGCCGGCTATGTAACTTATGGCTTGGTCGCACGCGAAGTAGAGCGCGTTGATTCTGGTTACCGTTCTATGATGTCGGTGCAGTCATCGTTGGTTATGTACCCGATCTATGCTTATGGCTCTGAAGAGCAGCGGATGAAATACCTGCCAAAGCTTGCCTCTGGTGAGTGGATTGGTTGCTTTGGCTTGACAGAGCCTGATGCTGGTTCTGATCCAGGTGGCATGAAGACCGTCGCCAAGAAAGACGGCGATGGTTATGTTATCTCCGGTTCAAAGATGTGGATCTCCAATGCGCCGATTGCTGATGTTTTTGTCATCTGGGCAAAGTCTGAGGCTCACGGCGGCAAGATCCGCGGCTTTGTTCTTGAGAAGGGAATGAAGGGTCTGTCCGCACCAAAAATCGGTGGCAAGCTTTCACTTCGAGCTTCTATTACTGGTGAGATCGTTATGCAGGATGTCACAGTAGGCGAAGAGGCCTTGCTGCCTAACGTACAAGGGTTAAAAGGCCCGTTCGGTTGTTTGAACCGTGCACGTTACGGTATTTCCTGGGGTGCAATGGGCGCAGCGGAATTTTGTTGGAAAGCTGCTCGCCAATACGGCCTGAACCGTAAGCAATTTAATCGCCCACTGGCGCAAACTCAGCTGTTTCAAAAGAAGCTCGCTGACATGCAAACCGATATTGCACTTGGGCTCCAAGCCTCCTTGCGTGTCGGTCGTCTCATGGACGAAGCTAATGCAGCGCCTGAAATGATCTCAATCGTCAAGCGCAACAACTGTGGCAAGGCGTTGGATATTGCTCGTATGGCTCGTGACATGCACGGCGGTAACGGTATCTCTGAAGATTTCCAGGTCATGCGCCATATGTGCAATCTTGAAACTGTAAACACCTATGAGGGTGCACACGACGTTCACGCGCTGATCCTTGGACGTGCTCAAACTGGCTTACAGGCGTTCTTTTAAAATTGAGTGCAAGGATGGCACGGACTGATCCTCCCGATGTTTGGCAACCTAGGGGGAGAGGCTTTTCCATGGGGGTTGCTCAGCCTGAAGGCAGGGTCATTCACTTTACTGGCCAAGTCGCATGGGACAAAACCGAAAAAATCGTCGGTTTTGGCGATGTTGAGGAGCAAACAAGGCAGTGCTTTCGAAACATTGCCGCTGTTCTCAATTCTTTTGGTGGCCAGCTTTCTGACATAGTCTCAATCACGACTTACTTCACTGACCGCTCTCAACTTTCGGCAATTCAAAAAGTGCGACTTGAATTCCTGGATGAGGAGGCAGCACCAGTCAGTACTTCCGTAATGGTTGCGGGTCTCGGCCACGAAGACTTTCTGGTAGAGCTAACGCCTATCGCGGTCATACCGAACGAGCGCTTTATTGCTCCAACCAACTAGATTGTAATCTTGAAGAGGTAGACGAAATGAAAGAGGCGCCACTTGCCGGATTGAAGGTTCTGGAGCTTGCACGTATTTTGGCGGGGCCTTGGATAGGGCAAACTCTTGCCGACTTAGGTGCGGACGTTGTCAAGGTTGAGAGCCCTAACGGCGATGACACGCGCCAATGGGGTCCTCCTTTTGTTGAAAAAGGTGACGACCGTTCTGCCGCCTATTTTCACTCTTGTAACCGCGGTAAGAAATCGATCATAGCTGATTTCTCTAAGGCGGAAGATCTAGAGCGAGTAAAAGCATTAGCCGCCGATGCAGACGTGTTGATTGAGAACTTTAAGCTAGGAGGCCTCAAGAAGTTCGGTCTTGATTACAATGACCTAAGTGATGCTAACCCTCGTCTCGTATACTGTTCCGTTACAGGATTTGGGCAAGACGGGCCTTATGCAGAACGGCCAGGTTATGATCTCTTGATCCAGGGCATGAGTGGTGTCATGGACATTACTGGTTCTCCTGATGGTCCACCTCAGAAGCTCGGCGTTGCCTTTGTCGATATCTTTACGGGGCTTTATTCGGTGATTGCTATTCAGTCCGCACTCGCAATGCGGGAACGCACCGGCAAAGGTCAGCACATCGATATGTCGTTGTTTGATTCCATGGTTGGTGTTCTTGCGAACCAAAACATGAATTATCTGACGACAGGCAATACTCCTAGGCGCATGGGGAATGCCCATCCCAATCTGACTCCCTACCAAACTTTTGAAGCTAGCGATGGGCACATAATCATCGCCTCTGGCAATGATGCTCAATACGAACGGCTTTGTGGTGCGCTTGGTCTTGATGAGTTAGCCAGTGATGACCGTTTTGCTGGCAACGCTGCCCGTGTTAAAAACCGAGAGGCTCTGACAGAACTGCTTGAAGCTGCGACCAAACAAAAAGCACGCGCTCAGTTGCTGGAAGAGATCAAGGCCGCTGGTGTTCCTTGTGGTCCAATCAACACGGTTGGCGAAGCACTGGACGATCCACAGATTGAACATCGCGGCATGAAGATTGAGCCAGAGGGACTGAAGGGCGTTAGAACGCCTATTCGTTTCTCTGACGCAGAACTAAAACTCGAGCGCGGTTCCCCCGGACTTGGGGAACACAATGATCTGGGTTGGGATTGAAGTTCGCAGTTTCGGGCTTCGATCCTAGGCTTGGCATCGTTCGAAAGTGGCTCTCACTAAAATTTCCAGCGTGTCGAAACATGGCAGCTCCATATCCTGTTGGTTTACGATCAACGGGATCTCAGTACAGCCAAGAACGACGCCTTCGATATCAGGGTAGCTTTCGATAACATCCAGAACTTGGCGCTTTGTGGTGCCGTCATTCGTTCCATCACAGACGGCCATAATGGCGCGGGTAACCCTTGCCTGATGATCCTGACTTGGCACTACAACGGCAGTCCCGTACCGTTCTAGATGGGGAGCGTAAATTCCTTGTTTCAGTGTGCTTTCAGTACCCAGTACTAAAACGCGTTTGATCTTTGCCTTTTTCACGGCGCGCGCTGCTTCTTCCAAGATGTTCATAACCACGACTTTGGAAGCGGCGCTGACTGCCTCAATATGAACGTGGGCAGAGTTACATGGAATTGCGAGCAACTGCATGCCCGCTTGTTCAAG
>CAJQQJ010000314.1 GCA_905480445.1 uncultured Alphaproteobacteria bacterium
GCCCGTGATAGCGGTTGCTTTGACGGTTATCATAGTAGGATTTATTTTCTTAGCGATGGGCATTGATCCACTATTGGGCTTGAAAACCTATTTCATTACCCCCTTAGCCAAATTGTCCTCAGTCTACGAGTTGCTTGCGAAAGCGTCGCCGCTTGTACTGATTGCTGTTGGTTTGATCTTTTGTTTTAGAGCCAACATTTGGAACATCGGTGCTGAAGGACAGTATACGCTAGGTGCAATCTTTGGCGGTTGGATGGCTGTTACCTTCCACGAAAGCGAAAGTATGTTGCTCCTTCCAGCTGTGATCTTGGCTGGCGTGCTTGGTGGTATGCTTTGGGCTGCTATTCCTGCGCTGTTGAAAATCTATTTTAGAGCCAATGAAATTCTGACATCCTTGATGCTGACACCAGTAGCAGTTCTCTTACTGGACTATTTGGTGAGGGGGCCCTTGAGAGATCCCGGCGGCTATAATATGCCTGAAAGCCGGTCTTTTCCAGATGCAGCGATCCTTCCAACTCTGTTCAACAGCTACTCATTCCACATAGGGATCTTCATCTCGTTAATCACTGCCATTTTGGCAACGGTCCTGCTGTACAAAGCGATGCTAGGCTACAAAGTTGACGTCAGTGGCAATGCACCTCGTGCGGCTCGGTTCGGCGGGTTTTCGTCGATCAAAATGACATTGATTGTGTTTTTGATATCTGGAGCTTGCGCTGGGCTTGCCGGAACAATCGAAGTTTCAGCGCGTACAAATCAACTCATTCCAACGATCCCGTTAGGCTATGGCTTTACGGCCATTATCGTGGCCTTCCTTGGGCGACGAAATCCAATTGGCGCGGTGTTCGCTGGTCTGTTGTTGGCTCTTTCATACATGGGTGGCGAAGAGGTGCAGGTTAAATTGCAAGTGCCGTCTGACCTAACAGGGGTCTTGCAGGGACTCTTGCTGTTCCTGTTACTGGGTTGCGACACCCTCATTAACCACAAAGTTTCATTTTCTTCGGGGGCAGTGACCAATGAGTCTTGATATGGTCGATCTTCTCACCAACGCGATGTTGGGTATCATTGTTGCTGCTACGCCATACATGCTAGCCGCGACAGGTGAATTGGTTGTCGAAAGATCTGGTGTCCTAAACCTCGGTGTTGAGGGCATGATGATTGTTGGCGCTGTCACATCTTATATTGTTGCTTTTTCAACTGGCAGTTTGGTCTTGGGCGTGATCGTAGGCATCTTAGCGGGGGCCTTCCTGTCGCTTTGTTTTGCCTTCTGGACTCAAACTTTATTGACCAACCAAGTGGCGACTGGACTTGCAGTGACCTTAGCAGGGCTAGGGATAGCCGGTTTAGCTGGTCGAGGCTTTGTTGGTACAACGATTACACCAATTGGTCAGCTGCATATTCCCTATTTGAGCGATATTCCGCTGATTGGAAAAGTCATTTTTGGCCTTGATCCAATCGCATATTTCTCCTTTGTCCTTATTTTTCTGGTCATTTGGTTCTTATGGCGAACTAGATCCGGTTTGATCCTAAGAGCCGTTGGCGATAATCACGACTCCGCGCATGCTTTGGGCTATCCGGTAATCAAGATCCGCTACATGGCGATCCTCTTCGGTGGTGCCTGCGCTGGTTTGGCCGGAACATACCTTACGCTGGTTCATACAGCCTTTTGGGCACCGGGCATGACTGCTCAACGTGGATGGACAGCTTTGGCCTTGGTTGTCTTCGCTTCGTGGTTGCCTTGGCGTGTGGTTTTAGGGGCGTACCTCTTTGGTACGGTTGGTTACATGCAGTTGTTCTCTCAGGGGATGGGCGTTCCTATTCCATCACAACTTTTGTCATCACTTCCCTACTTGATGACAATCGTGGTCCTTGTAATCATTTCTCGTGACCAGTTCCGCGCAAAGGCCAATACACCTGCTAGTTTAGGGAAAGTCTTTAAGCCTGATTTGTAACTAGTCTATCTCAGTAGGATTGACGACGGCTGAGCCTGTGGTAGGCTCAGCCAATGACTAAGAAGATAACCAACTTTACGCCTGATCCTGAACAAATGGCTTTATGGCCAGAGATTTCAGGTAACCAGATTAATGGGCTTGGTGAGGATGCTTTTCGTCACCCAACTTATGTTTACTGGACAGACCCAGAAACGATCCCACACGGTTCGGTGCAAAAGTGGTTCTATTCCAAGAATACTGCACCTGAATTAATCGCCACACGAGAAGAGCGCGCCGTCGAGCAAGTGGTCCCTTTGTCTGATCTTGCGGAGAACCAGGTTAAACAACCTGCCGGAGAATGGACAAGAACAGTCAAAGACAAAGCATTAAATCTAGGTGCTGAGGCAGTCGGAATAGCCCATATCAAACCTAAATGGATGTATGAGGGGAAGCTCCTTGAGTTCTCTCACGTCATCATTTTGGCGATACGGATGACTTACGACGAGATGACTGCCGCCCCGGAACCTTCAGCAGGGGCGGAAGTTGTTCGACAATATACTCGCGGCATGAAGACTTCCAAACAGCTGGCTTCCTGGATCAGGGAGCAAGGTTTTGATGCTAAACCAGAACATGGTCCGTTGGCAGGCGACCTCACACTTATTCCGGCGGCCTTGCAGGCTGGAATGGGCGAATTGGGCAAACATGGCTCGATCATAAACCGAGAGCTTGGTTCTTGTTTCAGATTAGCCGCTGTTCTGACATCACTGCCGCTAGTTGAAGATAACCCTGACATTTTCGGTGCTGATGATTTTTGTGCTTCTTGTCGTGTCTGCTCAAACCATTGTCCACCAGATGCAATTCTGCCAGAGAAGCAAAGAGTTAGAGGACAAGACAAATGGTATGTGGATTTCGACAAATGCCTACCGTTCTTTAATGAAACAGCTGGCTGTGGGATCTGCGTTACCGTCTGTCCTTTTTCACGGCCGGGAGTGGGCCATAACTTGATTGCCAAATTGGCCAAGAGAACAAGGGTTCAAAAAACTTGAGCAAAGATCCATGGCCGCTCTTTGAATGGGTGAAGTCCTACGCCGATCTTGGATGGCATCGTACAGGCACGGCCGTTGAAACTCAAACCTTCGATTGGGTGGCTGGTTTGGCGACAGAACTAGGTGGCCAGGTAGAGTATTGTCCCTACGAGTTTCCTTTCTACAAAGCCGATGTGAGTGCTTTGGGCTTTCACATAGAGGCTCTCTACTATTCCTTCGTCGGTGAGGAAAAAACGGGTGCCTATGCGATTGAAAGATTGGGGTTTGATGAGCAGCACGGTGACTCCTCCATAAGCGCTTCCATTGCCGGGCTTGTCCAAAAAGCCAAACAGGGTGGGGCAGAGGCTATAGTACTGGCAACAGGAGACCGCAAGTCTGAGCTGGTCGCCGTCAATCGACCGCCACGCGATCCAGGCGACCTTCCAGTTTTCCTCGTTGCCGGTAAGGACTTTGAACCGCTAAAAGGTGAGCGGCCAGAGTTGCGATATTCAGCTTCGGTCGAGAGCAAGACCTCGAGAAATATATCGATAAAGTTCGGTGATTTTTCTCTAGAGAGACCTCCCTTGATGATCACGACGCCTTTGTCGGGTTGGTTCAACTGTGCAGGGGAAAGAGGCACAGGGTTGGCGATTGCTCTGTCTGTTGCTGCGAAGGTTGGGCGGAATTATCCTGTGTTTCTGCTTTGCCCAACCGGGCATGAGCTTGGATATTTCGGCGCGGAGAAGTTCACTGAAGAATTCGACGTGCCGCTCAAAGCAGTGCTCCATATTGGTTCTTGTGTTGCAGTTAAGGAAAAAGCGCAGGCTGTGCTAACTGCTCGATCAAACCTCAAGCCTAATGTTTTCAACAAAATGGCAAAGGTTGTAGCCCAAGCAGGGACTGAGTTAGAGCGCCCAGCTGACCCGCTGGATCGCTATCATTGGTTTGGAGAGGCAGAATGCTGGGCTTCTTCTGGTATTCCGATGATATCGCTGGCTGGTACATCTGGCGCCTTTCATACTTTGAATGATACTGCCGAACTGGCAACTGATCCAGATATCTTACGCAAGCGAGAAGGGGTGTTTCTGGCTGTCGCTAATCAATTGGTGGAAAACGACATATGACGGTTCTTATTGCAGGTGGTGGCATCGCAGGCCTCAGTTTGGCGCTCACCTGCCACCAAATTGGTGTGCCTTGTAAAGTTCTGGAAGCGGCTTCTGAAATCAAGCCACTAGGTGTCGGCATCAATCTTCAGCCCAATGCTGTGCGTGAGCTCTTTGAGTTGGGGCTAGAAGATGACTTAGAGAAGATCGGCATCAGAACCAAGAACTACGCGCTCTATTCCAAGAAAGGCCATTTGATCTGGAATGAGCCTCGCGGCTTGGATGCAGGTTATCACTGGCCGCAGTTTTCTCTTCATAGAGGTAAGCTACAGAACCTGCTTTATCAGAAAGTCATGGAGCGGCTCGGTCCGAAATGCTTAGTTACCGATGCGAAGGTGACGGGGTATCAGAATGAACC
>CAJQQJ010000315.1 GCA_905480445.1 uncultured Alphaproteobacteria bacterium
CTGACGTCATCCTCGCCCTCTGACAAAACAGAGAGCTTAACACTGGCGGACTTTTACTCCGGCCACAGCAGAAATATTCCGCCGCTTCAGTGGTGGATTATTGCACCGGCGTTCTCAGTCAGACCCAAATCGAGCGATCAACGGTCGTGCAAGCGAGCCCAGCTCACGTCTATGGCTTTCTCGCTTCTAACAAGGGTTTTCAAGATTTCAGCCCCTATAAGGACGCTGATCCAAATCTAAAGATCACTCTGAGCGGCCCAGAACATGGTGTCGGCTCAAGCTTTGCCTTTGAGGGCAAAGATGGCAAGGGCACACAGACTATCGTAGCCTTGGACCAAAATCGTTCTGTGACAATGCAGATTGACCTTGGTTCAATGGGAACGCCTGTCCAAACTTTCAACTTAATCCCAGGAGCAGGCAGCACCACAGTTGTGTGGCAGGTTCAAGCTAGTTTTAGTATGAATCCTGTAAAGCGTGTTTTTGGCCTGTTTATGGACTCGATGATGGTTTCAACAATTGAGCGTGGTCTTTCCAATCTTTCACGAGTGGCAAACCAAGCAGCCTAATCAAACCTCTAATTAAATCTATACAAGCAAACTTTTCACGGAGAAAAATAATGAGATACACGTTCCTACTTTATCGCAACGAGTCCGCTATGGACAACGTCACCCCAGAACAGATGAATGAAGCTAGAGCAGCATTTGTTGGCTATATTCAGGCTTTGAAGGACGCTGACATTTTCCTCGCCACTGACTGGTTACTGCCGAGCTCTACGGCCACAACGATTACATTGCGCGATGGCTCACGCAGGATTCAAGATGGACCCTACGCCGATACTAAGGAGCAAATGGGCGGATACTTTGCAATCGAAGCACCGGATTTGGACACCGCGTTGGAATGGGCGGAGAAATGCCCAGCCGCTCGGTACGGCGTTGTTGAAGTGCGCGCTTCGGCTATGCCCGCTTAACCAAGCTATCCATGACTTCAAACCAAACCCATGAGCGTGCTGTTCAAATAGCACGCTCATCTTACGGACGGTTACTTGCTATTCTCGCGGCTAAAACGGGCGATATTTCTGCTGCAGAAGAAGCCCTGTCGGAAGCTTTCAAGCGGGCATTAGAAACCTGGCCAGATAAAGGCATCCCCAATAATCCAGAAGCCTGGCTTATCACGGTGTCTAGGAATCTAATTCTGGATTACAAACGTAGTGCGGCGGTTCGCCTGCAGTCTGCCGTCGAAGTCGAAGACATCCAAGAACTTGTCATGAGCCAGATCGACCCTGATGAAATACCAGACGAGCGTCTGAAACTGCTTTTTGTTTGTGCCCATCCAGCCATCGATAGCAAAATTCATACTCCCTTAATGTTGCAGTCTGTTTTGGGCTTTGAGGCCGAAGATATAGGGACTGCATTTTTGATACCGACGGCCACGATGGCGCAAAGACTGGTCAGGGCAAAGCGTAAGATCAAAGACGCAGGCATCGCTTTCAGCCTGCCAGACCAAAGCCAAATGCAAGATCGGTTAGAATCTGTCCTCGAGGCTATTTATGGAGCCTATGCCCTGGAATGGGACAGCCCAGCCGGTGGCGACATCAGAGATGACCTTGCTTTTGAAGCCCTTTATCTCGCCGATTTACTCGTAGAGCTGTTGCCTAGTGAAGCAGAAGTTTTGGGCTTAGCCGCCCTACTCTCTCTTTCCATTGCACGGCGCGAAAGTCGCTATGGTGAGGACGGTGAATTCATTCCCCTGGACATGCAAGACATGGCGAAATGGGATCGTCTTAAGTTATCACGCGGCAACGTGCTGTTGGAGCGGGCTCAAAAGCTGGGGCAAATCGGACGCTTCCAGTTAGAGGCCGCCATCCAATCCGTACACTGCGATCGCCTAGCCAATGGCCTGACCGATTGGAACTCAATCGCCCAACTCTACGAAGGTATCATGAGGATCGCACCAACGATTGGCGCCGCAGTCGGACGCGCCGCAGCAGTCGGGAAAGTCTTCGGCTCTGAGACGGGGCTCATGTCTCTCAACCTTATCGATCCCAAAGCAATTGAGAACTTCCAACCCGCCTGGGCAACGCGCGCTCATTTACTAGAAGAACTCGGCGAAAACGAGGAGGCAATAAGAGCTTTCGATCGAGCCCTCTCACTGACGGTGGAGAGCCCTGTTAAGCGCTATCTTCAGCATAAGAAAAACCAGGTGGCATAACGATGACAGCTGCCTATTTAATTAGCTTTCATCACTTTAGGGTCAGTTTTACGCGGTTTCAAAGTCCAGCCCAGCTAGCTTTCAAGAACCTCAAGAGTTTCGGTAACTGTCACCGTATCCAAAGTTTTAGTTCGCTTTAGTGATCGTAAACAGTTTACGAACGAAATCTGAGTTATCAAACCCTGATGATAGCGGTTTTCCTACTTTGAGCCAATTGTGTCTGGCTGACAAAACCGTAGACGGAGAACCATCAAGATCACTGTTGACCAAAGACATACCATTTTCAGTGATAGGGCCCGACTCCCAACTACAAATTGGACATATGTCGCCCATGTCTTCGATTGTGTACTCGCCGCATATTTTGCAAGGATCCAAAACTTCTTCATCCTCTGCGTCGATAACAATATGCTTCAAGTTTGGGATCGAACAATATTTCGCTATTTTCATCAGTTCTTCATTCCCAAATGCCCCTAAGTCACTGACTGCTAATGCGAGACTTGCAGCATATGAGAACCCCTTCTTAAGCGCTTCGTGCCTGAAACAATAGTCAAGTTCATCTTCGTCATAAGAATACTTGACGTCTTCGCGCAAAATTCCCGAAACCTCCTGAATCTCCCAGTCAGTGTACTTGAGAAATTCATTAATGAGAAAGCTTCTTGAGAGCTCCACTAAAAACTGATTCCTTGTCAAAACCTCACCTCTCTGTCCCTCTCTTGATTGAGCACCTAGTCCTTAAACTTACTATTAGATACTCTGGCGTCATTTTCATAAAATGCATGTCTGGATGTATTTTTTCCCGCTTCCAAGAAATGCGATCCCATACACTTCTTCGATTTTGATAACGTATGTACCTATAATTCCGGTGCCAGTTACCGAAATAGATTCCCTACTTCACCAACGCAAAGCTTCCACGCAGGGAGCCAACCGCTTCCGCGATGCAGTTTTCGATCATGGTGGCGGCGGGTTCGGTGGTGTTGATGAGGCCGACGCCTTCGCCGACGATGACTGCGCGGGTGTTGTAGTCGCTGTCTGCGCCAGCCTGATCGTAGGCTTGGGTTTCTTGTTCTATTTGGGCCAGCAGGGCGTCTTCGTTGCCGTGCCATTTGTCGAGGTAGGCGTTTGGTAGAGTGTGGAGTTTATAGGGTGATGGCCAGGTCTTGCCGCGCACATGATCCACGACAGAAGACTTAACTGTGCTGTCTCCGTTGGCGGCGACGGCCAGGTCATGCGCCTCACCCTCTACCATGGCTTCCTCTGAGCAATAGAAACGCGTGCCCATCAACACACCCTCAGCGCCCAGCGTCAAAGCCGCGGCCAAGCCACGGCCGTCTGCAATGCCCCCGGCGGCAACAACAATAGCGCGGTCACCGACAGCATCAACGACGGCTGGTACCAGTGGCAACGTTGCTCTGATGGCACCATGGCCACCAGCCTCGCTGCCTTGCGCGATAATGATGTCTGCGCCCCAATCGGCGGCATCACGGGCCTGAGCCACAGATTGAACCTGACAGATGACTTTTATGTCTTGTGACTTGGTTTTCTCAACAAAGCTCGAGGCATCGCCAAAGGAGAACATCATAGCCTGAGGGCGGCGTTCCAACACGAGATCGAGAAGACTGGGATTTTCCGCGAGGCTCCAGGTGATAAAGCCACAACCTACGGGCTGGTTACCGGCCTCGTCAAAAGACTCCTCCAACCATGCGGCATCGCCGTAGCCACCACCAATGAGACCCAGTCCACCAGCGGCTGAAACGGCCGCCGCCAACCGGCCCGAAGCAGCAAAAGCCATAGGTGCTGAAATAATGGGGTGGTCAATGCCGAGAAACTTGGTCAGTCTGGTGTGAATGGCGGTCATGTCTTCTCTCCGTAAATCTTAGAGAGAATCAGTAATCCTATTAATACGGTCTGTCATCTGTTCAAAAACAGAAGTGACGTATTCCTGGGCTTGCTCAACGGAGTTTTCGGCCTGAAGCGGACCACGAGCTTCCTCAATTTCGTCAATCAACATGAGCGCGGCCATTAGCACCAGTCGCGATTGCCCGACTTGGCCAGAGGTCGCCGTAATTTCTGAGACCTTGATGTCAATACGACCCGCGAGCTCAAGCAGTCGATCTTCCTGCCCTGGTTCGCAGGCGATCTCGTAGTCCGTACCGTTGATGTGCAAGTTTACTTCAGACATTTTTGTCCTCAATGTATTCCAACTCTACGAACTCGTCTTCATCTTCGTCTGACTCGTCATCTTCCTCGTCTTCATCGAAGTCGTCATCAAACTCATCATCATCTAGATCTTCTTCGTCGAGATCATCATCACTTTGCTCGTCTGCGAGTTTTTTATTCTCGCTTTCAGCAGCGCTGTCTTTCTTGGATTCGTCGATTGCGGATTGCTTTTCAACTTGCAAGGCAAGGTTTGCGATGACGGCGTCCAGGCGCTTGTCTAGGCTTTCAGCAACTGCCTTGAGTTGTTGATTGTCAGCCTGACTTTGGGCCAATGCTTGGTCCTTCGCCGTGCTTTCTGATGATGGCGTTAAAGTCGCCGCTTTTTCTTCTAATCGCGCCAAGGCTTCTTCCAGGCCTTGTTTCGCCTCTTCTAACCGAGACATCGTTTTAACAATCGCACCTAAATACTTAAAATCTAATAGAATTCTAGTCTATTGAATCGCTCCTGAAAAGCAAAACTATCAAAAATACGTCATCATGCCCTGCGGCAAGTCAAGACATAACTAAAGTGTCCATTGACGTGAGGCTTTAAGGACGGCATGTTGCGCGCAAAATTCCTCCGATTCTTATCATATGTGCCGAGACTTGGCAGGCCTAGCCACAGGTCTTGGGGAAAGAAAAGGCTCAATGCCTCAAGACCTCTCACCTTCCAATTTGCGTCAGATGGCGAATGCTGTCCGCGCTTTGTCAATGGACGCCGTCCAAAAAGCCGGTAACGGTCACCCAGGTATGCCGATGGGCATGGCCGATGTGGCAACAGTCTTGTTCAGCAAGTTCCTGAAGTTTGACCCTAAAGATCCCAAGTGGGCTGACAGAGATCGCTTTATCCTGTCTGCGGGCCACGGTTCCATCCTCCAATACTCACTGCTGCACCTCAGCGGTTATGAGGACATGACGATTGAGGAGATCAAGAACCTCCGTCAGATGGGCGCGAAGACTGCGGGTCACCCGGAGTTTGGTCATGCTGATGGTATCGAAACGACAACCGGTCCGCTTGGGCAAGGCATCGCCAACGCAGTTGGTTTCGCATTGGCAGAGCGCATGTTGAACGCCGAATACGGCGATGATCTCGTCGATCACCATACCTATGTCATTGCCGGCGATGGTTGCCTGATGGAAGGTGTTAGCCACGAAGCGATCTCGCTTGCAGGTCATCTGAAACTCAATAAGCTGATTGTTCTCTTTGATGACAACGGCATTACAATCGACGGCCCAACAAACATTTCAGTCAGCGACGACCAAGTCGCCCGCTTCAAGGCATCCAACTGGAATGCTTTTGAGGTCGACGGTCATGACATTGAGGCGGTTACTGCGGCCATCGAAAAAGCCAAGTCCAGCGACAAGCCTACAATGATCGCTTGCAAAACTACCATTGGCTTCGGCGCGCCTACGAAGGCTGGAAAATCTTCCAGCCACGGAGCAGCGTTGGGTGTAGAAGAAATCGCTGGCGCTCGTGAAGCGCTCAACTGGCCACATGCGCCGTTTGAAATTCCTGATGACATTCGTGCTAACTGGTCTGCGGCCGGTTCGCGCTCAAGAGATGAACGTGGTGCCTGGGAAGGCCGTCTTGCTGCAAACAAAGACGCCGCCGAATTCACCCGCCGTATGAAGGGCGAGTTGCCAACAGGCTGGGAAGACAAAGTCGCTGCTTACAAAGCGCAGTTGCTGGAAGACAGACCGACAATGGCGACTAGAGCCGCATCCGGTAAAGCGCTGGAAGTTCTGTTTGATACCATCCCCGAGATGGTTGGGGGTTCTGCCGATCTCACCGGCTCGAACCTTACTAAAGCCGGTAAACAAGGCCCGCTCACAGCCGACAACTATCTCGGTCGCTACATCTATTACGGTGTCAGAGAACACGGCATGGCCGCAGCGATGAACGGTATCGTTCTGCACGGCGGCTTTATCCCTTACGGTGGCACATTTATGGTGTTCACCGACTACTGTCGTCCCTCTATTCGCCTTTCAGCCCTGATGAACCAGCGTGTTATCTACGTGATGACTCACGATTCAATCGGCCTTGGTGAAGATGGTCCTACACACCAGCCAGTGGAACATTTGGCCGCTCTGCGTGCCATTCCAAACCTCAATGTTTTCCGTCCTTGTGACGCATTGGAGACAATGGAGTGCTGGGAGGCAGCGTTGAAATCAGAAGGCCCTTCTGTCTTGGTACTCAGCCGTCAAAATGCCCCCTTCTGCCGCGTTGGCATGAGTGAAGATTGGGCAGATCTCGGCGCCTTTATCTTGTCACCAGCTTCTGAAGATCGCCAAGCAACATTGCTGGCATCGGGGACGGAAGTTTCGATCGCACTCGACGCACAAAAAGTGCTTGAAGCCGACGGCATTCCGACAGCTGTTGTCTCTATGCCTTGCTGGGAAAAGTTCCTGGAGCAGCCTCCACACTATCGCGAAGAAGTCATCCGCTGGGACAGCCTCCATGTCGCGGTTGAGGCCGCAGGCTCTTTTGGTTGGGATCGCTGGATTGGTCGCCATGGCACGGTCATTGGGGTTGAAGGTTTCGGCGCTTCTGCACCGGCGGAACAGCTATACGAACATTTCGGCATTACGGTCGACGGTATCGTAAATGCTGTGAAATCAAGACTTTAACAAACACCTAGAATAAGACTTTAAGGAAATCACATGACTGTACGCGTTGGCGTCAATGGTTTCGGTCGCATTGGTCGACTGGCAATTCGAGCTATTTTTGAAAACAATCGTGACGACATCGAATTGGTCGCCGTCAATGATTGGAAAGACCTCAATACTGCGGCTCACCTTATTAAATATGATTCCGCTCATGGTCGCATGGGCGGCCAAGTAGAGATCAAAGAAGACGGCATTGATTTTGGTCGCGGCACAGTAAAAGCGCTCAGCAATCGCAACCCTGCAGAGCTGCCTTGGGGCGATCTGGGCGTTGATATCGTTCTCGAATGCACAGGTAAATTCAACACCAAAGACGGTGCGATCCAGCACCTAGACGGCGGCGCTAAACGTGTGCTTTGCTCAGCCCCATGTAAAGGCGCCGACAGCACGATCGTTTACGGTGTTAACAATGCCGCTCTCTTGGCTGATCACACAGTTGTTTCCGCAGCCTCTTGTACAACTAACTGCCTTGCGCCAGTCGCAGACGTCCTAAACCAAGCAGTCGGCATTGAGTCAGGTTTCTGCACGACAATTCACGCCTACACCGGTGACCAGAATACAGTCGACACGCGCCACAAGGATCTGCGCCGCGCCCGCGCCGCTGCGGTCTCACTGATCCCAACGAAGACGGGTGCCGCCGCCGCTGTTGGCCAGGTTTTGCCTGAACTGGACGGCAAGCTCGATGGTTCAGCCGTACGCGTACCAACCGTCAATGTCAGTTTGGTCGATTTAGCCTTTACCTCCTCGCGGGCAACTTCAGCGGAAGAAATCAATGCAGCCCTGAAGGCCGCCTCTATCGGCAGCCACAAAGGTGTATTAGCCTACTGTGATGAGCCGCTGGTATCCATCGATCACAACCATAGCCTCGAAAGCTCAGTTGTTGATGCCTTAGAAACCAAAGTGTTGAACGATAACTTCTGCCGCGTTCTCAGCTGGTACGACAACGAGTGGGCATTCGCCAACCGTATGTTGGATCTAGCAGTTTTGATGGGCAAGCAGTGAGCGACAGCTTAAGCGAATACGAAGTCGGCCTGCTTTACCTCATTATTGAGGATCAAGGGCAGACCGACTTCTCTTTCCTGGCTCCTCTTGTCGAGGAGCAGTCTCTGGCGTCTGTATTGTTGACACAAGCGACAGAGGCGATAGCAGGTCTAGCGCTCAAGACTTGCCACGAACTTGACGTTCCCTTGTTGATCGAAGACGACGTCGATCTCGCCAAGAAAATCGGCGCTGACGGCGTTCATCTGGTCAACCCTAAGGCCCTAGCCTTCGCCAGAAAGACACTGGCTGAAGATGCAGTCGTCGGTGTCAGCTGTGGTCCTACCCGTCATGAAGCAATGGAGCTCGGCGAACAGGAGCCCGACTACATTCTCTTTGGCGGGTACGCCGATGAACAAGACCCTTCACCCGTCGATCAAGAGTTGGTCGCCTGGTGGTTGGAAATGATGGAAATTCCCATTGTCGCGGTTGCGAGAAATGAAGAAGAAGCCGACCAACTCCGCGCCATCGATTGTGATTTCGTTGCTCGTTGCTAAAGAGGCTCAAAGTTACCTAATTTGGTATCCACTAGCGACCTGGATCAAAGTCCTGACAGAAATCGCTCCCTTGCTCTACCAACGATATCACGATTTACGGTCAACCCAAGGCCGGGTTTTTCGGGCAAGCTGAGGCGTCCTTTTGTAGGCGCTATTCCTGGACTTTCAAGCAAATTTTCTTGGAGCAACTGCCACATGATCTGATTGCCATCATCCAAATTAGGGATAGCTCTGCCGACATGATGTTCTGCAACCGTTGTGATTCCGGTGGTCATGGAAGAATGAATACAGATCTTCATGCCAGCCGCCTCAACGATGGCAGCCGCCTTTATCATGGGTCGCAACCCACCTATCTCACGCGGGCCAACCGCAATCATGTGAGCATGGCCTCCGCTCACCGCACGATAGACTTCGTTCAGAGTGAAGACTGATTGGTCGGCCCCAATCGCAATTGGGCTTTGTCTGGCGACCTGGCCTAAGGCCTCTATTGAGATTGATGGCGTCGGCTGTTCTATGTACTCAATATCGTAAGGTGCGAGCCTTGTGATCATTCGGAGTGCTGTTGCCGGATCCCAAGCTTCATTGGCATCCAATCTCAATCTTGTGTCGCCAATAGCTTCTCTAACTGCACGGGTTGCCTCAACGTCTCGGTTAGGATCGATACCAACTTTGAGATAGACGATCGGGTGTTTGGAACTAACTGCTGATTTCGCATCGGCCACAAGTTCCTCAGTTGTTGAGCCTTGCAGAAAGTAGAAATAACCGACGTCTTCCCGTTGAGCACCACCTAATAGATCCCAAACGGGGCGCCCAACGACTTGGCCTTGTAAGTCCATTGCCGCCATCTCAAACCCGCACATAAGTTGGTTGGCATACCGAGGCATGTTGCCACCAAAGGTCAAGAAGTTAGCGCGATAAGCTTCCGCCATGATCTTGGACGCATCAAACACCGCTCGTCCAACAAAATGCTGCCCGAGCTTCCTCAAAATGACAGCCTGGGCGCCGGCATCCCGGGCAGTGGTTGTTTCACCAACACCAATAGAGCCATCTTCGCCAATGATTTCAATTAAGTTGACAGTGAAGACTTCCTCCACTCCCTGAGACCAAACGTAGGGCACTTTGAGTGGCATAGCCAGTGGTGTA
>CAJQQJ010000316.1 GCA_905480445.1 uncultured Alphaproteobacteria bacterium
GATGATCAAGATCGCTGGTGGTCACAAAAAGTTCGGGTTGGCTGACGAAAGGTTTCTGCATGACAAAAGTTACCAAATATTCCAGCCTATGGGAATCCACTAGTTATGCTGAGGTCTCCTAGGCTTAATCTACAAAAAGATCTTCTAACCTCTTCTTTGCAAAATGCGAAGGCCTAGCCAGGAAAGCACTTCTTGGTTGGGCTTATCTGTTTGATTTGGGACGCTTTTTCTGGAGTCGGCTGCAAAAACTTGATAAACGAATCTAGGCAGGGGGCAATTTTCTCTTTTTGCGAATAAAAATCGTGATATAGAATTCCTGTAAAATTTTATTAAACTTAAATTAGCGATGTGGTCGATTTTAGGCCAATGAGGAGGCAGTCAGTTGAAAAACGTGACACTCAATGAAAACTCAACCCAGCATCAGACAGAATAAAGTCTAATGCTTTCTCGGACAGCACAAATTGGATTGAAGGCGGCTTCTGTTTTGCCGCTACTTCTGCTTAGTGCCTGTTTGTTCGGTTCGTCAAACACCTCACCGCCGGCTGTGAACACAGCGACTACCGAAACTGAGTTTGAGAGAAACTATGCTTTGGCGTCGATAAACTCGCAAGCTGCCTATGACTTAGGAATAACGGGCGATGGTGTCATTGTTGCGGTTATAGATTCTGGTATCGACACTGATCATATTGATCTTGATGCAAACATATCAGCGTTCAGTACGGGATATGTTAACGGACAAGTTGTTTCTGTCGAAGACAGTTTTGGTCACGGCACTGCTATTGCAGGCGTTATCGCGGCAGAAAAAAACGACCTCGGCATGCACGGTGTCGCTTACAATGCGCAAATCATGGCAATCAACGTTGACCAAGGCGGAGGGGCTTATTCACAACTCGATATCACCTGGGCAACTGATTATGCCCACACCAATGGTGCGAAGGTCCTAAATTATAGCTTTTCTGGTGCTTTTCCCAGTTCGGTCTTTTTGACGGATGCGATGGGCCGTGCTGTTGATGCTGGCGCTTTGATTGTAGTCGCAGCAGGAAATGCTGGCGGCGCTGACCCAGAATATCCAGCCCGTAATGCTGCGGACTTTGATGGACGCAGTGGCGCTGTTCTTGCTGTTGGGTCCGTTGACGAGAACAACGAAATCGTTGCCTCCAGCAATCGCGCAGGCGTTATACAGAATTACTTTGTCGTCGCTCCCGGCGACGAAATCCTAACCACCTTTGTGGATGATCAAGTAGGTACCTTTAACGGAACATCATTTTCTGCTGCTCATGTTTCAGGTGCAGCAGCACTGATTTTGGAACATTCGCCCCATTTAACCGGTAGTCAGGTTTCTGATATTTTGACCTCAACAGCAACAGATCTTGGCGCAGCCGGGATTGATAGCGTCTATGGTCATGGTTTGATTAATGTGGAGGCAGCCCTTCAACCGGTCGGACCAAGTGGCATACCGACGTCGTCTAGCGTGGATGGCCCCTTGATCTCAGTAGGTACAAGCCAATCTACAACAACAGCTGGCCTCGGCTTGGCTTTCAAGTCAGCGAGCTTATTAGACCGTGCGTTGCTTCTAGACAGTTATGGCCGCGCTTATACAACGGATCTCACAGCGTCAGTGCAAGGAAAGCCGGAAGGTTTAACGTTGGACAGTTGGATGACTTCCCGACGCTCATCCTCCTCTACCTCTGCACGGGTCTTTCTGACACCCGTGCGTTCATTTGATATCAGTTTTGCACGCCAGTCTTTTTCAGATACCGGAGAAGAAATCTTGGGTTCAGATGGCGAAGCAGATTTCATCAAAGCAAGCTTTACAGAAAGACTTGGTGAAGGAAGGAAAGCCACACTTTCCCTCGGTGAGTCGTTGGCCAGGAGTTTTGGGCCAGGCTTTGCCGCGGCAAAGGTGACTGACCTGGACATAAGACAGGAGTTTTCATCTCCTTTCTTGGGACTTGCCGATCAAGGCCTTAGTTTTGGGTATGAACAAAAATTGGGCTCAACAATTGACGCAAAGTTTGGCTACACTTCAAATCTGTTGAACGGTGGCCTGGCCATTCAATCATCAAGTCTGACGCAACCCGCTAATGCTCAATCAGCTTTGGTGGGAGATATATCCCTTAAAGCTGGGAGTGCTCTGCAGTTGGGAATACTCGCAGGCAGGCTTTATGAGGAAAGCACTTTGCTGGATAGCTATTCCACTGGTGCTTTTGGCTTTGATGGCGAGAGCACAACGGACTTCGCATCTCTGTATGGTGTTTTGAGACTGAATTCAAAAGCCAGTTTGTTAGGGCGTTATTCTTTTGGTCGAACTAATGCTTCGTCGCTGAGATCTGCTTTGGTTAGATCCTTTGACTCAATTCAAAGCGATGGTTTTGCGGTTGGTCTCGCCGTTCAAGGTGGCCTTGCTGAACGAACGGCAGGTCGCTATCAAGATCACCTGCTGGTGTCTGTTTCTCAGCCTCTGAGAGTGACCAATGGCACAGCAGTGCTCGACGTGCCGATTGAACGGACTGTTGACGGTGAAGTCATAAGGACGAATGAGTGGGTATCTCTCGTCCCATCCGGCAGAGAAATCAATGCGAGAGCTAGCTACCTGGTTGAGGCCGATGAAAAAACCTCATTAGAATTCTTGGGCCAGCTAAGATTTCAGCCCGAACATGACGCCAATGCGAAAACAGAAAGTTTGTTCGGGTTGGTGTTCAGAAAAGCTTTGAACTAGAGCTTTTTGACTTGTCACAGCAGCTTGTTGGGCAGGAATTTGCGAATTACTCTCTCAACTGTAATGCCTTGCACGATGACCGAGAAAACGACAACGGCATAACAAACGGTCAATAGAACTGACCTCGCATCGGTATCCGGCAACGACAGCACAAGCGCAACCGATATTCCACCTCGCAGACCTGCCCAAGTCAAAATCGGCACTGTTCCACGGGTAAAAGGGTCTCTGAGACTGGCGATCGAAATTGGTACACCGACAGAAACCCAGCGGGAGAACAAGACCAATGGGATAGCGATTAAACTCAGTAGAATGAGGTTCTGATTAAACTGCACCACCATGACCTCAAAACCAATCAAGATGAAGAGCGCAGCGTTTAGAATCTCGTCGAGGAGCTCCCAGAATTTGTTGAGGTGTTGTTTGGTCACGTCACTCATCGCGTAGCGAACACCTTTGTTCCCAATGATTAGGCCTGCGATGACCATGGCTATCGGGCCAGAAAGATGGAACTGCAGTGCAATGGAATAGGCACCTGTGACCAATGCCAAGGTGATGATGACTTCTAAAACGTAATCATCAAGCGAACGTAGGGCATAGAAGGCAATCGTTCCCGCGAAGAAGCCCAATACAGCACCGCCCAGGGCTTCCACCAGGAAGAGCTGGACACCGCTTTGCAAGGTAACGGGGTCGCTGCCAAAGGCGATGGTGGCCAAAACAGAGAAGAGCACGACCGCGACACCATCATTAAACAGTGACTCGCCTTTTATCGTTGCTTCTAGCTGCGGTGGTACTTTTAAGCGTTTAAGAACCGCCAGGACTGCAACAGGGTCAGTTGGTGCGATGAGGGCGCCAAAAACCAAGGCCGTCATAACCGGAACTGCAAAGCCAAGCCAATTGGCAAAGAACCAAAAACCAGCGGCGTTAATTGCTGTTGCTAACAAAACACCGGCTGAAGCCAGAGTAAGTACGGTCCATTTCCTGTTCAGCAGCTCGTCTAGATCGACATGCATTGCGCCAGCAAAAAGCAGAAAACTCAACATGCCTTCCATTAAGGTTGCTCTGAAATCGATGGAGCTCATGAGATTACGAACAGAATCGCCAATGCCCAAGTGAGGAAACAAAGCATCAATCGCCAGCAAACCCATCGATGTCACCAGCGCAATAACTACGAGGCCGACTGTCATGGGTAGGCCTAAGAAGCGATGGTTCAGCCAGCCGAACAGTGCAGCCAACACAAGAATCAGGGCGGGAATGTCGAGAATATGGTCCACGGCTGCTTTTTCCTAATACCAACGAAAGTTAAGAGAGCTTCTACCTCTTGTAGCCTCTTTAGTAAATCAGGCATCAGATGAAGTGCTAAGAGGCTTGGTTAATTTTCGGTGAGCGCGCGAAATCTAGCTAAGAAAAACTCCTTGGCCTCATTCGGATTGAAACTGGTCAGTTGGGGCAGGGCTACTTCGGGCAAGGGGCCAAAAGCCAACAATGCATCCTCATAACGAAAGCCAGCAAGAGCAATGGCCTCTAGATGGGCAGAAATGGTGTCTGCCTTCTTGATCCATCTTTGTAGTTTTTGTGTTGGTTTAGCGGGAAGTGAGAATCGCAAATGAATAGCCGCCATCAAGGAATCTTCGAGCGCCTTGTAATCTGCACCGACCGCGCGCTTGAAGGGCGAGATCAAATCTCCGATCACATATTCCGGTGCATCATGCAATAAGGCGACGAGCTGATCTTCTTTGCTGAGATCTTCATGGAGAGCCGTTAATATGTCAACAACCAGGACTGAGTGTTGAGCCACCGTGAAAGCGTGGGGTCCTGATGTCTGGCCATTCCACCGCGCCACGCGGGACAAACCATGGGCTATGTCTTCGATCTCGATATCAAGAGGAGAGGGGTTGAGAAGGTCAAGCCGTCGTCCCGACAGCATTCGTTGCCAGGCTTGCTTGGTTTTAGTGCCTTTAGGAGCCATCGTTTCCTTGGGAAGTGCAGTGAAAATAACATACCGACAATAGAGTTAGTTTCGTCTTAACTCAACCGTTGGGAGGTTTGCAGGTCGTATGGTCAATCGAGCGTGATATCGGCGATGTCTATCAGCAAAGTGGCATTCTCATCTAGACTGTCGCATGAGACTGGATTGATAAGCACTAACTCTGAGCGTTTGAAACCAGGTGTTTTGATTTTCGCCAACGCCGGGATGGCTGCAAAACGTCCAGTACCGCAAGTATCTGGGAGACCCGCACTGCGATCTTTGTAGGAAAGCGATAGTTTAAGTGCGCCCTTCTTTAAGTCCTTGATTGAACGACGGTAGACCTCGGTATATCGCTTGTTGTCGGCCTCGCTCTTTGGGGCAGTGGTTTTGAAAAATCCTTCTACATCGGCCTTGTGAAACTTGTGAAAGGGGCTCTTTGCTCTTGCAGAGGGGTTGCCTTTGAAGCCTGGCTCAAAAACGTGAAGATCTAGATCGACTGGGGCTGTCCAGACCAACTCGATTTTGACTTCTTCATTCTCTGGGATCAAAGCCGGCTTAGCAGCAGGTGTTGTGGGGCTCGTCAAGTTGGCGACCTCAGCTTTTCCAAACTCCAGCTTTAAGGGTTCTTCTTCGATTAACGCTGGTTGATCGATGTCTGGCTCGCTCACATCTTCAACAATGCTTTCTTCTTCGGCTGGCGTTTCAGTAGAAGTCGCTTTAACGGGCTCAACCAGCAACTTGGATTCCTGAGCTGGTCTATCAAGACTGAGAGGTGCGTCCGCGAAAGGTAAAGGTTGGAGACCTTCAGTAGAGTTTTCAACTGAGAAAGCGTTGGCCACCAACTTTACTTGAGCTTCTGCTTTGTCTTCCAGTAAGTCCAGTCCTGTTTCAGTCAAATCGGTGAGTTTTGGCTCCACAATCGAAACTGTTGGTTGTTCGCTGTCAATGATAAGGCTGGCAGGTTGAAGAACCAGCCCAGAGCGCGGAGAGGAGATATCCTCTTCCAAGCCAGAAGAAAATATCAAATCGCTGCCACCATCCAATGTTGCCAAGTCCAGGCGATTAGTCGTTGTTGATAGAGAGACAAAAAAGTGAAAATTGCCAAAAGTATCCGCGGCCGTTTTAAAGTCTGTGCCGTTGAGGCTGTAAGGAATGACATGGTTAGCGCGACAAGAGTTGTGGCCTTTGACTTGCAACAAGGTTTCGTTCAGTCGATTGACCGAGATGTCGTCTTTGTCTGCACAAGACAAACCTCCATTTAGGCTCAATGAGCCAAGCCCCGTCTGCCAGTTTTGAGCAGCGCTCAAACTAGAGGCATGGCAAGAAGCGGCCAAAAGACAGGCCGAGCCGATTAGGCATTTGAAGCGCTGATTAAACATCTATACGGCCTATTGACTGTTCTGCTTCTGCCAGTCTCGGAATTGATTAAACAAAAGATCCTTTTGTTCGGGTGACCATTCAGTGTTCGGTTGAGTGGACTGTAGGAACGCTTCGAATTGAACGCGCAGCGGGTCCACCTCTGGCTCATCAGGTTTGATAGGGTTTTTGTCTAACCAAGCAGTGGCAGCTGAAAACCTTTTCCATCCATCAACATCAGCATAGATATCGACAGATTGCCATTTGGGATGAAAGTCGCCCGATTGCAATTGAGGGAGTTTATCAAAAAAGCTATCAATAAACTTCGCAGCTGTTGGATAGCGCTTGTTGTCTGGACGCCAGTTGTAAATGGCGAGAACAGTTTCCACGGCAAGTGTTGGGACTGACACGCCTTCATCCACAAGTTTAGGATAGTCGCTGGAGTCAAAAGAGGCGGCCCGATACTTTTCAGCCATGAATTCATTCGTAATTGGCAGCAAATGTAGAGAATGCCCTTCTGGCAGGTTGGACAGCAACGCAGAGGGCTTGCCATCAACAATCACTGCGGCGTCTATTTGGCCTTCCAAAAGTTTACGCAGAGCCACTGACGCAGTGTCAAGACGAATGTCACTTTCGATACCACTGAGACCGAGAAGCAAAGACCCTGTGATAAAGCTACCAGATTGTTGCGGTCCTAAGTTAACGACTTTGCCGTTGAGTTCAGAAATGTCTGAAATATCGTCAGAAGTGACTAAGTGAATTTCCTTGTCGTGCAACTTGGTTACGTAACGCAGCAGCCCGTCGATATTGTTGTAAATCTTGTTGCGGCGAATATGGTCGAGCACATCCGTTTGAACGATCGCAATGTCTGTTCCTTTCAGGAAGAGCAAGTCAGCTACATTTTGGCCAGTGCCTTTGCCAAGTTTGACGATCAACCGCGTTTGGAAGGTTTCAAAGTCATCTAGGACTTCCGCCATGTCAGAGGCAAAATTGAGCGCTGTGCTGCCAAACTGGCCTGATACGAGTCCTACCGTGCCTTGGTTCGCTTTTTGAAGGGCGTCAACGTTTCTTGTTT
>CAJQQJ010000317.1 GCA_905480445.1 uncultured Alphaproteobacteria bacterium
TCGGTGTCTAGTTTCGAAAAATTGTCTCTTGCGCCTTGGGCATCATTGGTGCGGTCCTGTTCTAAGATGACAGCGTTCAGGAAAACTGGATGGTCTGCAAATGTGCCTCCAGCATGGTTTCGGGCACTGACGAGCGACCTCTGTTTGGTCTTGAGGTCTTTCCATGCGTCTAGGAATTTCTTGGATTTTGCAGATAGACGAGAACGTAGTTTGTCGCCTCTTTCGTAGATCCCGCGCCAATAAAAGTCGCTGGCTCTTGAGAGATGACTGCCTTCATCCAAAAGTTTACCGAATGCAGCCAGATAACGCCGCTCGTCCCTAGGACTGGAGGCGAAGCGACTGTTCTTCCATAGTTCTCTTGCCTTAATACGTGTTGCTGCTTCAAAGCCTTTGTCGCGACTTTCTTTTAACTCCTTTAAGGCAGAAGACAGTTTTGGTGGCTGGTTAGGGTCCGCGCTGTAAATGTGAGGGCGGCGTTTTGTTGGCGAACTTCCGCCATGCAATGATCTCGGCCAATGACTGTTCTCGCCATAAAAGGAAGCAATGGTTTGCTGGTTTTGTTTCACATTTACCTGTTGGAACGAAAGCCAAACTAAAACCTTCCGCAGGTGCGGATCTTTTGCGTTTTCTGCTTCAGACAGTGCTTCATTGAAATCACCGGTTTTCGCCAATGAAAAGGCTTGTTGGTAGACCGCTTTGTCATTTTTTTTAAGAGCACCAGGAAATTCAGTCTCACCGGTAAAGATAAACCAAGAAACCAAAATCACCACCAAAGCGAAAGCCCCCGCAAACGCCAAGCGGATTGGAAGTGATATTGAAGCCAGCAAATCTATTGCTGGAGTGATTTTAGACAACCAATTGGACCACATCTGCTATTGTTCTTCTTTAAATGACTTTGCTTATCAGACAAGATTGATTTGTCTGGATTAATAGCGGTAAAGTTCTATAAAGCCTATCCACTTCAACAATTTGTCATAATTAAGGATGAACTCATGACTAACCCAATGTTCAAAGGATCGATTGTCGCCCTGATAACGCCCTTTAAAGATGGGAAAGTTGATGAGAAAGCCTTTGCAGACTTTGTTAACTGGCAAATCGAGCAAGGGACAGACGGTTTGGTGCCTGTTGGTACAACCGGTGAGACCCCGACGCTTAGCCATGAAGAACATCGCCGGGTTGTTGAGATTTGCGTCGAAGTTGCAGATAAACGTGTTCCAGTGATTGCTGGATGCGGTTCTAACTCTACCGCCGAAGCGGTCGGACTGTTTCAATTTGCTGAAAAGGCTGGTGCTGACGCCGGATTGGTTGTCGCGCCGTATTATAACAAGCCAAATCAAGAAGGCCTTTACCAGCATTTCAAAGCTATTCATGATTCAGCTGATTTACCACTCGTACTATACAACGTACCGGGCCGGACCATCGCTGATATCTCCGTGGAAACTGTTGCCCGCCTTGCCAAACTGAAGAACATTGTGGGCATCAAAGATGCAACCGCTGACCTTATCCGGCCGGTTATTACTCGGTTGGCAACGAGCGCAGGTTTCTGCCAACTTTCTGGTGAAGATGGAACGATTTTAGCCTTTATGGCGCAGGGCGGCCATGGCTGCATATCAGTGACTGGAAATGCAGCCCCTAAACTCTGCTCTGAGTTTCACCAAGCTTGGATGGCTGGTGACCTTGCTACTGCACAAGAGATCAATGATCGATTGATGCCACTTCATCAGGCCTTGTTCTCTGATACAAGCCCTGGTCCAGTGAAGTATGCAGTCGCCAAGTTGGGTATGATAGAAGAGGAGCTCAGATTGCCGCTCGTCAAAACACACGAGGCAGCTAGAGCACAGGTCGACACCGCAATGCGTATCGCCGGGCTTTCAAACTAAGTAGGCAAGCTAGCTAGGCTATGGCCAACAAAATTATTGTTCAAAACCGCAAAGCTCGGCACGATTATCAGATCGATGACACAATCGAGGCTGGAATCGTTTTACTTGGAACTGAAGTAAAATCTTTGCGTCTTGGCCGTGCATCGGTTGCAGAATCTTATGCGACAGAAAAAGAAGGTGAGTTGTATCTCATTAATGCCCAGATCCCTGAGTATGCACCGGCTAGTCGTTTCAATCACGCTCCCAAAAGGCCGCGTAAACTTCTTCTTAGCAAGAAAGACCTTGCCAGGCTCTTCGGGCTGAAACAGCGGGCAGGGGCTACGCTTGTACCAATTTCTCTTTATTTCAATGAGAGAGGGTTAGTGAAGCTAGAGCTCGGTGTTGCCAAGGGTAAAAAGAAGGCCGACAAAAGACAAGCAGAGAAGGATAGGGACTGGCAACGCCAGAAGGCCCGTCTGCTGAGCGACAAATCCTAAAACTATAAAAGTGCAGAACTAAAAAAAGGGCCCTCTATGAGAGCCCTTGATTCGTTTTAGGAAGCTGTAAACCTCTAATCATCACCTGGATAATCATCGTCGTACAAATCGCCGGCTTCGTGTTCCGGACGCGTACTAGGTTGGATCGGACGAGCAACTTTTTCTTGGAGGGAGGTTAGCTCCACAAAGGCGTCTGCTTGGCGACGGAGTTCGTCGGCAATCATCGGTGGATTTGACTTGATCGTCGAAATAACTGTGACCCGGACGCCCTTACGCTGCACGGCTTCAACAAGGCGGCGGAAATCACCGTCTCCTGAGAACAATACGATGTGGTCAAGATGCTCAGCCATTTCCATCACGTCGATAGCCAGCTCAATGTCCATGTTGCCTTTGATCTTTCGGCGACCAGCGGCGTCGGTAAATTCTTTCGTCGGCTTGGTGACAATGGTGTAGCCATTGTAATCCAGCCAATCGACTAGAGGACGAATAGGGGAGTATTCTTGATCGTCTACGAGTGCTGTATAGTAGAAGGCACGTACCAATTGCGCGTCAGCGGCGAACTGCTTCATCAATGATTTGTAGTCAATGTCGAAACCTAGTGCTCTAGCCGTGGCGTAAAGATTGGAACCATCAATAAATAGCGCTATTCGCTCTGTTGGATAAAATTTCATTTTTAAATTCTTCTATTAATTTTTGGGTCGGGATATACCCCTACCAAAATGCGGAATGAATTGGTTGTTATCGCTTTGTTCTCAGCCTGAAAGCATCCTGTAATCATTTAGATTAAGAGTGCAAGGGAAACTAGATAAAATTTTAAACAAACTTCAAGGCCTTCATAGTGCTCTACTTTATCGGACTCGGTAGCAACTTAGATATTTCTGGAGTCGGCTCCTCTAAAACTGTTCTTGAAGCAGCAGTTAGGCAGTTTTGTGGCGAAATTGGCACAGTTGTAAAGAAATCACAGTGGTACGAGAGCGAACCGATTCCTGTCTCGGATCAACCCTGGTTCGTCAATGGCGTGATCGCAGTCGAAAGCCAGCTGAAACCAAAGGGACTTCTTAGGAAAGCTCTGGAAATCGAGGCTGAATTTGGGCGAAAACGTTCCCAAGCCAACGCGGCCCGTACACTCGATGTTGATATCATTGCTTGTGGGCAACTGGTTTGTGATACCGAGGCGGATGAAGACGGCCCCGCGATAACATTGCCACATCCCAGAATGCACAATAGAGCTTTTGTTTTGTTGCCTATGGCTGATGTTGCGCCGGATTGGCATCATCCGGTCCTCAATGAGTCTATTTCCACGTTGATAAAGGCTCTGCCGGCGCAAAACATTAGAATTGCGGAAACTATTGAAGACTAGGGCGATATTAACCTTGCCATGTTCCGAGCGCAGACTTATATAGCAAGCTAATTTCCTCCATGTTTCAGAGATTTATTAATGGCACGCGTTACCATTGAAGATTGTGTTGATAAAGTAGATAGTCGTTTCGAGTTGGTCTTGTTGGCGGGAAACCGCGCTCGAGAGATCTCCGCCGGTGCGCCGGTCACAGTAGACCGCGATAATGATAAGAACCCAGTAGTTGCTCTTCGCGAAATTGCTGACGAAACTGTTTCGGTCGATGATTTGCGTGATGCCGTTGTTAAAGGCCTACAAAAATGGGTTGAAGCTGACGAGTTTGAGCAAACACCAGACTTTGGCGGCGAAATCTTCCAGGAAGCCGAAGAACTCTTCCAACCTTCTATTGCAGCTACACCAACAGTTCCTGGCATGATGTCATTTGAAGACGTTGATTTTGGTTCAGAAAACGTAGAAGATTCACAAGACTAGTCTGAGGCACAAGCCTCTAGGTTAACGTGGATGAAAGGGTGAAGTCTTGACGAGACAGTACGAGCTGGCTGAGCGTGTACTTTCTTATGATCCGACGGCGGATGAGCAAGCTCTGAACAAAGCCTACATTTACGCGATGAAACAACATGGGTCACAGACGAGAGCGTCGGGTGACCCTTATTTTTCACACCCACTAAAAGTTGCCGATATCCTTGCAGAACTGCATTTGGATCACCAATCAATCATCACTGCTTTGTTGCACGATGTTGTTGAGGATACAGATTCCAGCCTTGAAGACATCAAATCCATGTTCGGTGGAGAGGTGGCGCAGCTTGTTGACGGTGTTACCAAGCTATCTCAGTTGGAGCTTCAATCTGAAGGCAGCAAGCAAGCTGAAAATTTCCGAAAACTTGTTCTAGCGATATCTGACGATATACGGGTTTTGTTGGTTAAGCTTGCGGATCGTTTGGACAACATGCGGACGCTCCACTTCATAACCAAGGAAGATAAGCGCAAACGCATCGCTAATGAGACGATGGAGATCTATGCTCCTCTTGCCGAACGCATTGGTATGGATCGTATAAAGGAAGAGCTTGAAGACCTTTCCTTTATGTATCTCAATGCAGAAGCTCGCGATTCCATTAAGACGAGATTGGACTTTCTACAAAAAGAGGGGGCTTTCATTGTCAGCTCAGTCCAGGAATCTCTGAGTTCTATTCTTGGTGCGGGTGGATTGGAGAGTTTCGAAGTCTCTGGCCGTTTGAAGGCTCCTTATTCTATCTGGATGAAGATGCAGCGAAAAGCCATAGAGTTTGAGCAGTTATCCGACGTTATGGCCTTCCGAATAATCGTGCCAAGTTTAGGAGATTGCTATCAGGCTTTAGGAGTCTTGCATTCTTCGTTCAAAACCATTCCTGGTCGTTTTAAAGACTATATCTCTACCCCGAAAAAAAATGGTTACAAGTCCATACACACGGGATTGATCGGCCCCGAGGGGCGACGCATTGAAGTTCAAATTCGCACGCAAGATATGCACCGCGAAGGCGAGCTCGGCGTTGCTGCCCATTGGAATTACAAGCAAGGCGACGGGACCAAAGAAGGCCGCCAATACCAATGGGTTCGTGGCCTACTTGAAATTTTGGACCATGCAGGTGGTGCAGAGGAGTTCCTGGAACACACCAAACTAGAGATGTTCCAAGATGACGTTTTTGTCTTCACGCCCAAAAACAGAGTTATTTCATTGCCTCGTGGGGCAACAACCGTCGATTTTGCTTACGCAGTCCACTCCGAAGTAGGCGATCGATGTATAGGGGCAAAAGTAAACGGCCGTATGAGGCCTTTATCGACACTGTTGGAAAATGGTGATCAGGTTCAAATCCTGACCTCGAAGAACTCAACACCTTCCCCTGACTGGGAGCATTTCGTTGCAACCGGCAGAGCGAGAGGTGCAATCCGGCGTTTTGTTAGGCAATCGCAGCGCGACCAGCATATCGAACTAGGGCGCCAGATGTTGCAGAAAGCTTTTCGTCTGGAACAGTATGACTTCACTGAAAAGGCCGTTGAAGGCGTTATAAAGAAGTTTAAATGTGAAAATAATGGCGATCTCTACCAGGCTATAGGGCTTGGCCATTTCACGGTTCGGGAAGTGCTCGTTGGGATTTTCCCATCGCTAAAAGAGAAGCCCGCTGCCAACCGTATTCAAAACATCAAACGGAAACCGACAGGGATTAAGGACGACAATTTTGCTGTGCCGATCAAGGGGCTTATCCCCGGGATGGCAGTTCATCACGCTCGATGTTGTCATCCTTTGCCTGGTGAC
>CAJQQJ010000318.1 GCA_905480445.1 uncultured Alphaproteobacteria bacterium
ATAGTGAAGAAGAAGAACTTCAGGCAATTTTAGCCCAGAATGGTGAAAAACAATCATGATTGTCCTTATTTCAGCCATTTTAATAATTGCCATTGTTTGCGCAGTCTTTCTGCTGTGGCCGCTACAGCGGCAGGTGGCCTCTCCAGTTGAGATGTCTGGGAAGCAACTTTCCTTATTGAAGGAGGAGTTGCTAACTCTAGAGCAAGGCGACGCAAGCCAGTTTGATAGCGATAAAGAGCGCCAGCAGGCGATAAC
Organism: uncultured Alphaproteobacteria bacterium; assembly: GCA_905480445.1. Classification (GTDB taxonomy): domain Bacteria; phylum Pseudomonadota; class Alphaproteobacteria; order UBA7985; family CAJQQZ01; genus CAJQQZ01. The sequence goes on from CAJQQJ010000318.1 coordinate 256, forward strand.
AGAGCTCAAGAGGCGAATTTTAAAAGCCGCGCGACAGCAACAGGGAACGCAGCCTGTTTCAGATGGGCGTTTCGGTTACTCTGTCTACGGAGTTCTGGTCGGCCTAGTTAGTTTGGTCCTATTCCTGTTCTGGTGGGTTTCTAGTCCTAACTACTCAGACCAGGCTTTGCACGAGCGGATGGATGTAAGGCTGGTTAAAGCAGAAACAACCGATGAGTTGGATGTGATCCGGACAGCCTTGGAGGCAGTCGTCGCTGGCGGCAAAGCTAAAGGGCAAACTTACTATCTTTTAGGCGACACCTACCGTCGGTTGGGGCGGTTCTCAGAGGCTGGTATCAAATTCACACAAGCTTTTGAATCCAATTACGCACCTTTTCAAAGTTTGATGGCAATTGCTGAAACAGCGATCGCAGAGCAACAAGGCGGTGTTAACGATGTTGCACGTCAGGCCTTAGCCAAAGCAGCGGAGCTCGATGGTGAGAACTTGCGTCTACAATTTTATCGGGGTGCGATCCTTGCGCAGGATGGCGAATTTGACCAAGCGTTAGGCTTGTGGGAAAATCTACTTGCAAAAAGTTCAGATCCAGAATTAAACCGTCAACTAGACATCAATATTCAAGCGATTAAAGAAGGCTTGAGCGGAGACCAGCAGCCTGGACCTTCTCAAGAAGACATCGCTGCAGCACAAGATATGACGGCTGAAGACCGCCAATCAATGATCGAAGGCATGGTCGAAAGATTGGCCGGGAAGCTGGAAGAAGATTCCTCGGACGTTGATGGTTGGCTGAGGTTAATCCGTGCCTACTTGGTGCTTGAAAAAAAGGCAGAAGCTGAAGCTGCTATTCATTCTTTATTGGAACAGAAAGCCGATCATCCGATGGGCTTGTTTATGCTTGGGAGATTGTTTGCCGAGCGGGGCGAAAATCTGGAGGCCAAAGCGGTTTGGGGAAAAGTTCTTAAACAAATTCCTGAAGATCGACCAGAGTACACAACCCTGAAGAAACAGATCGAAGCGTTGGAGGATTGAGTAGGCGCTAGAGACAGGCTTTGTAAAACCCGGCGTCTAAGTGGAAATGATCCTTGTGCCTTTCATCGAAGTCTGGCCCCAAGACGAGATCAAAGCTTTGGCAGGCTCCTTTGTGGATCGAAAGCCAGAATTGCTGCGCCTTGCCACCGCCGTTCCAATCGAGCTCTAAGTTCAAACTGGTATCCTGCGAGAGCGTAAAGCCTGAAACATCGAAGGCATTGGCGAAGGCGTGCTGGCTTAGTCTCGTCTTGCTACCACGCATGGTTCGGCAATTGTAAGAACCCAGGTGTGAAATTGTTTCAACCTCTTGATTGAAAATTCTTCTGGCCTCTGGTTGAACAAAACGTTCTACCCAGGTCGATAGATTTAATGCCATTTCGCAAGTCATTGTTGCTGGCTTCGAAAGCTTTATACCTTCCACTTTTGACAACCGAATAGCATTGGAAACTTTGCAACCCTTAGCATTATTCCGATCAGCGACTGGCCTATAGTCGAGATTTCTGTCCGCTAATTTCTTTGTGCAGGTAGGACCGTTGGTAACAGCCTGGATCTTTCGCAGTGTAACTAATTTGTTTGCATAAGGTCTGGCGACATTCTTCAAATAGGATTTGGTTGATGCTGGCATCAGTTGCCATCCCAACACAGCCACGACGAGGCTGATGATTGCAGTAGCGAGTACAACTCGAACGAATTTCAAGCGACGTTCCTTTAGGTAATTTTCCGTCTTCCCGAATCAAGCTGCGGGATTAACAGGCTACTTGGTCATGCTTTGTGGCCTTTTCGAGGAAAGTTTGTATAAGCTCGGTGCATTATGTTCACTCGATACAAAATTATCCTTGCTCTTGCTCTCCCAATCATCGGGGGACAGATATCACAGAACATCCTTAACCTCGTAGATCTAGCGATGGTCGGCCAATTGGGCTCGGTCTCTGTCGCAGCTGTCGGCATTGCGTCATATACAAATTTTTTGGCGGCGTCCTTTGTTATGGGACTGGGGGCTGGCGTGCAAGCGCTAGTATCGAGAAGGATGGGTGAAGGGCAACCGGATGGGGCTGTTAGGGCTCTGAATGGTGGCTTGTTTTTAGCACTGCTCATTGGTCTGCCGATTTCAATCGGGTTGTTTTTAGCCTCTGAATTGTTGATGGGATGGTTAACGGTAGATCAGGCACTAACAGCCGAGGCGTCTGATTACTTTGGTGCAAGAGTTCTCGGGTCTTTCTTCATTGGAATGAACTTCGCCTTTAGAGGCTATTGGAATGGTGTTTCGTTGTCCATGGTTTACATGCGGACGCTAGTTGTAATGCACTTGGCCAATATTCTGCTGAATTACCTGCTTATCTTTGGGAAGTTCGGATTCCCAGCGTTGGGCGTGACAGGCGCAGGGGCAGGCACCGCGATCGCAACGGGTTTGGGTACGCTCCTCTACTTCATACAGGCGTTCAAAAAGTCAAAGGGCGAGGGATTTGGAACCCAACTCCCCAAGTTGGCCAATCTTCTGCAACTCTGGAAACTCTCTTTGCCTTCTTGCATCCAGATGTTTTTCTTCGCGCTTGGCTTTACGGCGATGTTCTGGATTATTGGCCAGATTGGCACGAATGAGCTGGCGGCGGCTAATGTTCTACTAAGTTTGGTTTTGTTAGCGATCTTACCCACTATGGGACTTGGCATGGCGTCAGCGACACTCGTTGGTCAGTCACTTGGCCGAAAAGACCTAAAAGAAGCGCAACAATGGCCTTGGGATGCCGTTAAGATTTCTTTTTTAGTCATCGGGACGTTGTCCTTGTTATTTTTGGTTGCACCCCAGCTATTTTTGGGAGTTTTTCTAACGAATGCTGATGTTATCGAGCTGGCGACAGTCCCACTTCAGTTGACTGCACTAATGATAATAATGGAAGCTTGTGGTTCTGTACTGATGAGCAGTCTACAGGGGGCTGGTGACACCAAATCGCCTATGATTATCAATTTAGCATGCCAGTGGGGTATTTTTATGCCGCTGGCCTTCTTGCTTGGACCTGTCATGGGATATGGCCTTCTTGTTGTTTGGATTCTGTTCGGGCTGTCTAGATTGGCACAAGCATTGGCCTTTATCTTTGTTTGGCGCCAAGGCCGTTGGAAGGAAATAAAACTATGAGTTCGACGTCCTATGTTGATCAATGGCAAGCATCAGGCGACCGTAAGCGAGCTCCGGCAGTTGCAAAGAATCGAGAGCCGATTAGTGATGCCCTAAAGCATCGATTGAAGCCTCACGGAAAGGCTCTTGAAATCGCCAGTGGTACTGGCGAGCATGTTTGTCATTTTGCGCCCCTTTTTCCCGAGTGGTCATGGCAACCAAGTGAGCCAATTCCGGAACTTCGAAAGTCCATACTTGCTTGGGTCGATCATTGTGGTTTGACGAACGTTGAGCGCCCTCTTGATTTGAACCTTCTCCTCGAAAGTTGGGATAAAGATCTAAGCCAAGAGTTTGACCTAATCTTCAACGCTAACATGGTCCATATTTCGCCTTGGGAGGTTAGCGAGAACTTGTTTTCTGGCGCTGAGCGCGTGTTGGTGCCTAGCGGGCAATTGTGCCTCTATGGCCCTTTCTTTGAGGAAGAGGTCATACCTGCGGATTCAAACTTGCGATTTGATGCTTCGCTCAAATCTCGGGACCCCAGTTGGGGTATCCGCAACCGAAAGAAACTCGAAGAACTTGCTGGCAATGCTGGCCTTACATTGAAAGACAGAATTGAAATGCCATCTAACAATCTTATGTTATGGTTTGAAAAGAAGCACAATGGCTGAACAATTTTGGCAAACAACTCCGCTCAGCCAGATGAGCGAAACGCAATGGGAGTCACTCTGCGACGGTTGTGGTCGTTGTTGCTTGATTAAGTTGGAAGACCCGGACGATTCTTCAGTTGTCGAGTTTACAGACGTTGTGTGCCGCAAGTTCGATTGCACCAATGGTGGTTGCTCAGTTTATCAAGAGCGAAAACTTCATGTACCCGAATGCATCAATCTGACGGCGGACAACCTGTCAGTCAATCAAGGCTGGCTTCCTAAGACCTGTGCTTATCGTAGACTTGCTGAGGGAAAGGACCTGGAGTGGTGGCACCCTCTTGTTTCAGGCAACGATCAGAGCGTTGTTGATGCCGGTGTAGGGGTGAGAGGGCGCGTTTACCCAGAAACAGACGTCAAGGACGCTGAATTAGAAGACCATATCGTGCCATGGCTTAATGAAGACTAGAGCTTGGAATCAGTCGCAGACTCTAGATCAAGATTACCGGTTAGCGAAAGGCGCGTGGCATCACGAGTTTGGATTGGACGAATTTACCAGTTGATTCCAAGTCTTTGGCAGCGCCGTAAATAGTATGAGACCTCAGCATAACTAGAGGATTCCCATAGGCTGGAATATTTGGTAACTTTTGTCATGCAGAAACCTTTCGTCA
>CAJQQJ010000319.1 GCA_905480445.1 uncultured Alphaproteobacteria bacterium
AGCCAGAGCCTAAGAAGAAGGGCTGGCTTTCGCGGATGAAAGACGGTTTGGCGCGGTCCAGCTCTAAAGTTGGCGGTGGCATCACGGCTATCTTTACAAACCGTAAGCTGGATGATGATGCGCTGGAGGAACTCGAGGATCTATTGATCACTTCAGACCTGGGTGTTTCTGTTTCGACAAAATTGATCGCTGCGCTCTCGAAGTCGCGTTTCGATAAAGAGATAGCGCCGGATGAAGTTAAAGGCATACTGGCGGATCAGATAGCCACATCATTGGAACCCGTTGCTCGACCCCTAGAGATCAAATCAGAACACAAACCCCATGTTGTTTTGATGGTCGGTGTTAACGGTGCCGGAAAAACAACGACCATCGGCAAGCTCGCTCAGCAGTACAAGAGCGAGGGCAAGTCTGTGATGATGGCCGCTGGTGATACCTTCCGTGCTGCTGCCATCGAACAGCTCAAAGTATGGGGTGAGCGAGTTGGTTCGGAAGTCATCTCGCGGCCTCAAGGCTCTGACCCCGCTGGTCTGGCTTTTGACGCATTGGCAGAGGCCAAGAAAGCCGGAACCGACGTCCTATTGTTCGATACTGCGGGTCGCTTGCACAATAAGACTGAGCTGATGGCTGAGCTGCAAAAGGTCATCCGCGTCATCAAGAAACAAGATGCGACGGCGCCTCATGATACAGTGTTGATTCTTGATGCAACCACCGGTCAAAACGCCATTAATCAAGTTGCGACCTTTAAAGAACTTGTGGATATCACAGGATTAATCGTGACTAAGCTGGATGGCTCGGCGCGTGGCGGTGTTGTTGTTGGCTTGGCTGAAAAATTTGGCCTTCCGGTTCACGCTATCGGCGTTGGTGAAACAGCCGACGATCTCCAGCCCTTTGATCCAAAGGCCTTTGCGGCGGCTCTGGTAGGCGCGGAGTGACCTATCTCGCAACGCCAGAAGGAGTAATTTTCCTCGTCCTGGCGTCTGCGATCCTCCATGCTGCGTGGAACACTTTGGTTAAGTCCGGTGGCGGCGATCGCTTAACCTTTATGATTGTCTTTGCTGGCATCCAAACGGTCGTGACCTTCCCGTTGCTTTTTGTTGTCGACTATCCTGGTCATGACGCCTTGGCTTACGCGGTTGGATCTTCGATCATCCATTGTGGCTATTTCTCTCTGGTTTATCTTGCTTACAAAATGGCAGATATGAGCCAAGTCTATCCAATATCTCGCGGACTCGCCCCCGCTCTGGTTGCTGTTCTGGCCTGGATCTGGCTGGATGACCAGCTCGCTGGCATGCAATGGTTGGGTCTTGGATTGGTGTCGGCGTCTATTTTGAGCTTGGCTGCGCCTGCTTTGGTTAACTTCCGAAGGAGCCAAGAAACAGCGCGCGGTGTTGGTTTTGCCCTCCTCAACGGCTTGGTGATTACCAGCTATTTGTTGGTTGATGGCCAAGGCGTTAGAATTGCGACAACACCAATATCCTATATCGTCTGGGTCTTCTTCTTAATGCCGATGGTCTTCCTGCTGCTTTGTATGAAATGGCAAAAATCTTGGGCTTGGGAAGTCTTCAAACCACAACTGGTTTTGGGTTCCTTAGGCGGGATAGTTTCAATTGTATCTTATGCTCTGGCACTTTTTGCTATGTCTCTTCAACCTCTGGGCCCTATCGTGGCCTTGCGAGAAACCTCCGTCATATTTGGGGCAGTTTTCGCGACGCTTTTCTTGAAGGAAGCCTTTGGTTTGAGGCGTGTTTTTGCGGCAGTTGGGGTCTTTATAGGCCTCTATTTCTTGAAGATATTTTAGGAGCATCCAATGGCATGGCTGTTCGTTCTTGGGGTTGGTGTCTTTGCGGGGGCAATCTCTGGCATCATCGGCACGGGATCCTCAATGATTTTGTTGCCGGTGCTAGCGATCGTTTTCGGCCCTAAGGTTGCCGTGCCTATCATGGCGGTTTCTGCCTTTATTGCAAACGCTGGCCGCGTTGTTGTTTGGTGGTCTGAAGTTCGCTGGCGGGCAGTCCTTTGGTTCTCGCTACTGGCTGTGCCTGGCGCGGTCTTAGGAGCCAAGACGTTGATTGCTATTCCAGATGCTGTTGGGAACTACCTTCTGGGCGGACTCTTGCTGCTTCTCATTCCTCTGCGCTATTGGATAAGAGGGAGTAAGATTGGCTCTAAACCCATTCATCTGCTCTGGGCCGGTGGTTTCATTGGCTTTTTCACAGGTATAGTGGCTTCGTCTGGGCCGCTGAGCCTCGCGGCTTTTTCATCTTTTGGTTTGGCAAAGGCTGGTCTAATCGCAACAGAAGCAGCTGCTTCATTTTTTGTCTTTGGTGCGAAAGCAACGACTTTCCGTCAACTGGGCGCTCTAGAGACGGAAACCTTGATTCACGGCATGCTGGTCGGCGGTTCTGTAGTGGCAGGCACCTTCGTTGCGAAGCGTCTATTGAATAAAATTAGCGCCGATCACCATGACAGGATCATTGATATCACTTTGCTCGTGGCGGGCCTGGCCATTATTCTTTCTTAAGAGAGAAGTACCCTGATCTGCTGGAGCGCCTCATTGCAACGAACAAAGAACTGGCTGTTTAGATAGAATCTAGATCTGGGACGACAATTTCTTTCCCAAAAAACTTCTTCCAAGCTCTGAGCGCCCAAACGGCCGTGGGGAAAGCTATCTCGTCCCAGGGAACATCATCCCAATCGAAAAGTGCGACTTCTAAAGATTCTATGCCTGCTGAAAACTCTGGGCTTTTAAGTTCTGAGCGGAAGAAAACCTGTACCTGTGAGATACGAGTGATTGTGTAAATACCTAGCGTATCGCCAACCTCAATCTCTGCGTTGGCTTCTTCCATTGCTTCTCGTGCAGCGCCCTCACGACAAGTTTCACCCATTTCCATAAAGCCAGCTGGCACTGTCCAATAGCCCCTGCGCGGCTCTATAGCACGACGGCAGAGCAGTACTTGGTCTCCGTAAGAGACAACAGAACCAACGATGAGTTTGGGGTTCTCGTAGTTAATAAACCCGCAATCACTGCAGACTTGTCTTTCGTGGTCATCGCCTTCGGGTACAATTCTTTGGAAATTTTCGCTCATTGCTGAAATCTAGCTATTTTTATCAGGTTCTACTAGCCTCTTGTTATATCAGGTTCTCTCATTGACTAAGGCTGTTCTTTCGATCAAAGAGGTTCACTCACTCCGCTAACGTTTGCAGGCCCAAGAAATCAGATGACGTGGAATTTCCAACAACTGCGGAGCGATGCTTCCAACGCTAGGTATGTTGTTGTTTGCTGTCTTCTTTTGACAGTGGTTAATCTGGTCACTCAATTTCCCGACTTGAATAAATTTGGTGAGCCCAGATTGCTGGCCTTTGCATTGCTTATTGGTAGCGTCGAGAACCTTGGAATCCTGTTTTGTTTGGCTTTTTCTGCTTTGATGATACGGGCTTGGTCAATAGTCCTTTTTTTACTGACTGGAATAGCAAGCTTTTATAACCAACATCTGGGTATCGAAGTTTCGAAACCAATCATAGAGTCAGTGCTCGGTACCAATAAACAGGAAGTTTCCGAACTCTTAAGCCTTGACCTCTTTGCTTATCTGAGACCTCAGTATAAGGCCTATTTTCCCGTCTGACATTACCGAATTAGCGATGGATTTCCAGTAGGATCAGTTATTTGCAACTTTTAGGGTTGGATATAGCCAATTTGGCATGGTTTCACGCCCCATTTCTGGG
>CAJQQJ010000320.1 GCA_905480445.1 uncultured Alphaproteobacteria bacterium
AAGAGCTATGCGCTGCTCATCCGTCAGAGAAATTGTTTTGTCTTGATTGATCATGTAAGCATAGTGCAGACCCTACACAAAAATACGCTGTGGCCTTTTGACTCAGGCCGTCAGATCAATTCGGTCGTACGAGTATAATAACAAAAAGAATAGGCAAAGCTGTGCTGACAGAACCAAATATTGAACCAAATGTACAGGGTGACGGGTTGTCATTTCACTTAGAAAATAGAAGCCAAAGGTCACGACCAAAAACAACAGACCGTACTTTATGGCTCTAACTACGAGACGGTAAGGTGATACTGGTTGATGAAGTTTTACGCCAAAAGAGGAAGCAATCAGCTTGTCCTTAACGACTGTGTTTTGACCCGGCAAAACGACCCGTCCAAATGTTTGCCCAAGATGTGAAATATCCCAATGTGCCGTAAACCCTTGTTCGCTAACTTCTTTAGCAACTGGTAAATGGCGGCCTACAAAAGAAGGATCCTTCCATGGAGCCTTCAAAAGAACGTCCGTTTGCGCGCCGACGGCAGCGATCTTTAAGGATTGTGCGCCATTTAGTTTCAGTTTTCCTTTAAATGAAATTTCGTCGTTGCTCCTTTCAGGTGACAAAGAATAGTCAACATGAATTCCGTTGCCTAACAATCCTGAAGCACCTGAATTGGCGCGGAGTTCACGCTGTTTTCCGTCGACTGAAAAACCACTGCTTCCGTTGAGGCTATGGGTGTCAGAAATTCCAATCCCTACGAAAGACTGTTCGTAGAAGACCTGAGAAGCATTGATTTTCGCGAGTGAGTCCTGAATCCGCTTCAAGGAAAAATGACCGTTTACTGAAAGTTCCGTTCGATAGACGACAGCTTCAAATATGCCCCGCTGGCGGATTTCAGGATCGAGGTCGCCCTCAATCCTCAGTTTTTCCGGCAAGATATGTACATAGCTACGACGACCGTCCTTGCTTTGAAAAGGAACCGACAAAACCGGGCCCTTTATTACCTGTTCTTTGCCCCAAAGATGGGCGATTTCTTGCGCTGTCTGGTGATAGTAGTTCTCTCTTTCCTTCACCATTAGGTAAATTCGATCAAGAACCAAAATAGCGGGTAATAGAACCAGGGCTATAGCGACAAGTTTTAGAAACATTCGTGCTTGAACTGGTAGGTTACTGAACGAATAGCGATCTTTTTCTGGTTCTGATCGTTCGCCTTCCCATACTCCCGAACTCATTGATCACACTCCAAGGCTTGGAAAGCAACTGGAAGCATGGAGCTGTCTAGTCTGGGTTTCGATCCGGTTATTGTGGCTAACCACTTATCTTGTCGAAACAGCTGTAAGACGAAAGCTTGCTTGAAAGCATAGGCACAAGAATGGTTGTACATGGCTGTAAATTCCTCTGTAAATTGATTTCTCACAGCTTCTAGAAAGCAACTGTGTTCAACAGATCGCCAGTTCTTGCAGTGGCCAAGGAACTTTGGTGCAAAGCCGGTGCAAAGGGCAGGGAGGCGCTTGACGCTCTTCTGGAAAAATGGTGCTTACGTGACAGTTGAACAAAACGAGTGCCACTAATGAGCAAAATTCTTGTCGTCGATGACGACTCCCATATCCGTGATGTTGTAAGTTTCGCCCTTGAACAAGCAGGCTACCAAGTCCAGCAAGCGAGCGACGGTCGGGCCGCAGTGATCGCAGCTCAGCGCAACAAGCTAGATCTTATAGTCTTGGATATCATGATGCCTGAAATGGATGGCACGGAAGTTTGTCGTCAAATTCGTCAGAACTCTTCGATCCCGATTGTCTTCTTATCGGCACGAGATGATGAGATTGACCGGATTTTGGGTCTAGAACTCGGCGGTGATGACTACATGACAAAACCCTTTAGCCCCAGAGAACTGGTGGCTCGAGTAAAGGCAGTGCTTAGAAGAACTCAAGGCGGTGGGCAGGAAAATGACGGCCCTAAGACCATGGAACATGGCAGGCTAAGATTGGATCTAGAAGAATACCGCGCCTTTTGGGAGGAGCAAGAGTTAGTCCTGACAGTAACTGAGTTCGGAATTATCCGAGCCTTGCTCAGGCGTCCAGGCAAGGTTTTGACGCGCGACAACCTGATGGACACAGCCTATGATCTACAAAAGATCGTATCAGGTCGGACGATAGACAGCCACGTTCGACGTGTACGGTCTAAGTTCGCAGAAATTGGTGCAGAACCAGTCGAGACAGTTCACGGCATTGGGTACAAATTGGGAGCCTGTTAGATTGCTGTTTAGAGGCTGGAGACCAAAACTTTCCTTAGTTTTGTTGGTAATGAACCTCGTGGTATTGGCATTGCCTATCGCAGGGATTTACCTGTTGCGGATCTACGAGTCTGCTCTGGTCCGTCAGACAGAGTCAGGGCTGATCTCTCAAGGCGCCTTAGTTTCAGCAACTTTCAAAACTGCAGTGCAAAGAGCCGACCCTGATGGTGCTTCTTTTCACGATTATTCGCAGGAGATATCTGTCCTAGCTCTTTCTCGGTTGAAAAGAGGCAAAGGATGGCGACCGCCTTTCGCCAAGTTGGACTTAGCAATTGATAAACCGCTTCCTGATATTTCACCGCCAAAAGCCATTGAAAACAGTCCTTCAGAAGTCATTTTGACGGCGGGTGCAGAAATTATCCCTCAGTTGAAAGACGCACAACTCATCACGCTGTCTTCAATCCGTGTCGTTGATACACTCGGTAATATCGTTGCCTCCACTGGCCAACAAGTGGGCACCTGGATAGGCGATCGAGAGGAAGTTCAACAAGCACTTCTGGGAGAACATGTATCGATCCTGCGAGAACGTGACCCTATAACTGGCAGAGATGGTTGGTTTACCTTTGGTCGAGCTTCTGGAATCAGGGTCTTTGTTGCCACTCCAATTGTTATGAATGACAAATTGATTGGCGCAGTTGTCATTGCACGAACACCTGCCAGTCTTGACCGAGCTTTAGCTGGGAAGCAAAAAGAACTGTTACTGGCTTTGGCCTTGGTTGTTGGAATCGTTGTTTTCTTCTCATTCTTTACAGGCATCACAGTCGTAAGGCCAGTCCACGCCGTGACCGATCAGGCAAAACGTGCTGCTAAAGGAGAGCAGGGTGCAGTGGTGCCTTTGGAACGTCCGGTTACACAGGAAGTCGCGGTTCTCAGCCAAGAAGTCGCGACGATGGCAAGGACCTTAGAAGAAAGAGCCAACTACATTGGTGAGTTCGCTGCACAAGTTTCTCATGAGTTTAAAACACCGCTGACCTCAATCCAAGGTACAGTTGAGTTGCTTAGAGATCATTTCGATACTATGCCAGCTGAACGCAGGGACCGTTTCCTTGCCAACTTAGAAGGTGACGCTGAACGTTTATCAATTCTCGTTAGTCGCTTACTAGAAATGGCTCGAGCAGATGTTGCGCGTCCCACAGGTCAAGAGCGATCCAGCTTGGCGCATTCCTTTCACACTCTAACTGAAAGAGCGGAGCAAAGAAGCCAAAGACTGCTCATCCAATCAAGTCGAAACGGCGACCTTGAATTATCAATAAAGCAGGAAGATTTGGATACTATTCTTGGCAACCTGTTCGACAATTGTTGGCAGCATGGAACCATTGATACCCTCACCCAAATTACTGTTGACGAAAACATAAAGGGGACGATTCGGATTCAAATCCAAGATGACGGTCCAGGCATTTCGGACGCTAACAAACTGAAGATATTTGAACCCTTCTTCACGACAGCGCGAGAAGCAGGCGGGACGGGCCTTGGCTTGCCAATGGTTGCTTCTTTAGCTGCTGCTTACGGGGGTTCTTTTCAATTGGTCGAGACAGACGAACCAGGTACCGTTTTTGAACTAACTTTATTGGCAGCTGTTTAGACCACCAAAACGGTTCCAATAGTCTTGGCTGATAACTGGTTTAACAGTTCGATGTTCTTCCAACTCTGTAAGTACATATTCTTGACTTTGCTGCGCAGTCAATCGGTACAGATCCGCCGCCTGTTTTGACGCACGTTTTCCAGCCCAGTTTGTAGGCAACAAATCTTCGGGTAACTGCGGATCTCTCAATAGTATTCGCCGATAGTCGTGGATCAACAGCGTTCTCAAAACAAAGGCGCTTGGCTCATCTTCCATAAACAGATTTGTGACATCCACCGAGACTAAACTGAAGCGTTCTATGAAAGCTTCATAGTCGTTCTGAAGTTGGTCCAATCCCCAACTCTCAGTAACTAGTAAGGATAAAGAATGTTCGGGGAACGCGTTATCAAGGCTTCCTGAAAAGGATATGACAAAGCTTGCTGAATCATCGCCAAGTTTCAACGACTGACAATTGAAGTCCATGTGCGAGGGTCGTGCTAGCAAGTTTGGACCCAATTCACCGAATGACTGCCAACGGAGTTCTTTTTTGATCCGCTGCCTTTCTTTCGAAGTCAGCCCTGGTAACAGGTAAACCAATTGCCATTGCCCATTCCAATCATTGTTGGACAGATGATAGATCCGCCTTTCTGCTGTTTCGAACGTCGTTCGACCCAGTTCACTCAGGGAATAGAAAGCTCTCCGGCCTTCGGTTCTGGACTCCAGAACACCTTCTTTTTGCAGCCGGTAAACACCAGTCCGAACTAGGCGCTCAGACAGGCCAAACTTTGCCATGAGTTCTATCAACGACGAAAGCCAAATCCCACCACCAACTGGCATCAAGCTATCTCCGAACACCGTAACGATGAGAGAGTTCGCCCGAATGTTCAAGCGTTCTTGAAGGTCTTGCAGGATCACGTTGGGGATTCTCGAACCAGCTTATCTTTTATCGACGACGCGGACGGCTTTACCTTCGGAACGCGCTACACTGCCAGTGTCATGAACGATGACATCGACGTTAATGCCGATGCGTTCTTTGATCTGGCCACCTAAGATATCCTGAACGATGACACCAGTTTCTTCTGAAATACCGGGGCGAACCTCAACATGTATTTTGAGTTTTTCTGTTGGTCCGACACGGTAACGTTCTAATTGGTAATAGGGAGCCAATGATTTTTCAGCCAAGACGATCTCTTCAAACTGACTTGGAAAGACGTTGACACCGCGAACAATCATCATGTCGTCACTGCGACCGGTGACTTTCTCCATGCGGCGCATAGAACGCGCCGTTCCTGGCATGAGCCTGGTCAGGTCTCTTGTGCGGTAGCGAATGATCGGTAGTGCCTCTTTGGTGAGAGACGTGAAAACCAATTCCCCGAACTCGCCGTCAGGCAAAACCTCTCCTGTTTCAGGATCAACGACTTCTGGATAGAAATGGTCTTCCCAAACATGAAGACCGTCTTGGGTCTCAATACATTCGTTCGCCACACCTGGGCCGATCACTTCCGAAAGCCCGTAAATATCGGTTGCAGCCAAGGATGCGCGTTTCTCGATTTCTTGGCGAATAGACTCAGTCCATGGCTCAGCACCGAAGATGCCAATCTCCAGTGAGCTTTCTTCAATCGACAATCCCTGGCGTTCCATCTCATCAATGAGTGACAACATATATGAGGGTGTCACCATAATAATTCGAGGTTTGAAGTCGTTAATCAACTGTACCTGTCTGGCAGTCATCCCCCCGGACATAGGGATAACAGTGCAGCCCAACTTTTCAGCACCGTAGTGCGCGCCCAAACCACCAGTGAAAAGACCGTATCCATAAGCGACATGGATCATGTCACCTTTACGACCACCAGACGCGCGAATGGATCTGGCGACAACATCTGCCCACATATCAACGTCGTTTTGAGTGTAACCTACAACTGTCGGTTTTCCCGTGGTGCCGTTGGAGGCATGAATGCGCACAACCTCTTCCTTTGGGACTGCAAACATTCCAAAAGGATAAGTCTGGCGTAAATCGTCTTTGACTGTGAAAGGGAACTTGGCGAGATCGCTCAAGGACTTAAGATCATCCGGATGAACACCAGCTGCATCGAACTTGGCTTTGTAATGCGCTACGTTGTTATAGGCTTTGGTTAGCGTGGTTCTCATGCGATCCAATTGCAATGATTGGATTTCATCAAGACTGGCTATCTCGATAGGATCCAGATCGGATTTCTTTGGCGCTAGATCAGCTTTCGATACCATAATTCTCTTCTTTCTATATTTTATTAACTGTCAGTGAGCCCTGGCACGACCTCACCCTTCACTGTTCGTGATTTGCCGCGGAAAAGCGCAACAACTTTGCCGTTTTGGTCTGTGACCGTCACGTCATAAATTCCAGACCTTCCGCGCTTGTGTTTTTCTTCCGCAACCGCCGTCAACAAAGCCCCTCCAGGGACTGCTTCCAAAAAGGAAATCTCGCAAGAAGCAGCGACGGTTGATTGGTTGTAAGAATTGCAGGCGAAGGCGAAGGTTGAGTCAGCCAGCGTGAACATAAACCCACCGTGACATATCTTGTGGCCGTTCAACATATCATCGCGGACAGGCATGGTTAATCTGGCATAACCAGGTCCAACTTCCTCAATTTTCATGCCCAAGTTCTGTGATGCTAGATCAACGGAGAACATCGCCTGAGAGGCTTCAATCGCTATTTCTTTGGGTGTCATCACTCAACTCTCATTAAACTTACTGACGGTACCGCTTTATCCGTTCCTTTTCAAGTTATGATACACATTTTTCTTGCTTAGGTCATTTTTTGTGTCATATTATATGCAACTAGCAAGGAGTAGTGCACATGTCGATGAATGCACCGGGACTTACCGATGAACAACGCGAACAAGCTTTTGCAGACTATGTCAGTGACGAAAGTAAGGTAGAGCCAAAAGATTGGATGCCGGATGCTTACCGCAAGACTTTAGTCAGGCAGATTTCTCAGCATGCACACTCTGAAATTATTGGTATGTATCCTGAGGGCAACTGGCTTACGCGTGCTCCTAGTCTTCGCCGCAAAGTGGCGCTACTAGCCAAAGTACAGGACGAAGCCGGCCACGGGATGTATCTCTATTCTGCCGTTGAAACCTTGGGCGTTTCTCGCGATGATCTCTTTGATGATCTGTTGAGCGGGAAGGCTAAGTATTCTTCGATCTTCAACTATCCGACTTTGACTTGGGCCGATATCGGTGCAGTTGGTTGGCTCGTTGATACGGCTGCGATTATTAATCAGGTACCACTTTGCCGCTGTTCTTATGGTCCTTATGCCAGAGCCATGGTCAAGATTTGCAAAGAAGAATCTTTCCATCAGCGCCAAGGTTTCGAGATTATGAACACTATGGCTAAAGGCACTGAAGCCCAACACCGCATGGCACAAGATGCTGTCAATCGTTGGTGGTGGCCTTCAATTATGATGTTTGGCCCACCCGACAATGAGAGCAAACACTCAGCCCAATCCATGGCCTGGAAGATCAAGCGTCATTCCAACGATGAACTGCGCCAAAGGCACGTGGATATCATGGTCCCGCAAGCAGAGTTCATGGGCCTTAAACTTCCAGACCCTGATATCAAGTGGAATGAGGATCGCGGCCACTATGATTATGGTGAGATCGACTGGACTGAATTTAAGCAAGTGATGGCAGGCCATGGCCAATGTAACAAGCAACGTATAGAAACGAGAACAGCTGCCCATGAAAATGGGCGGTGGGTTCGTGATGCAGCTCTGGCCTATGCTGAAAAGAAAGCTGCTCGTAAAGCAGCATCCAAGATAGCGGCGGAGTAAGAGCTATGGGTAAGAACGATTGGCCTCTGTTCGAGGTTTTTATCC
>CAJQQJ010000321.1 GCA_905480445.1 uncultured Alphaproteobacteria bacterium
CAGGCTCAAACGCCTGAATGCCAAGACGGTGCAATGTCGGAGCCCGGTTCAACATCACTGGATGTTCACGGATAACTTCTTCGAGAATGTCCCAAACTTCAGGACGTTCTTTTTCAACCATACGCTTCGCAGCCTTAATGGTTGTCGCCATGCCGTAGAGTTCAAGTTTCGCATAGATGAATGGCTTAAACAGCTCTAGCGCCATCTTCTTGGGCAAACCACATTGATGCAACAGGAGCGTTGGACCAACCACGATCACAGAACGACCGGAGTAATCAACACGCTTACCAAGTAGGTTCTGACGGAAACGACCTTGCTTACCCTTCAGCATATCTGAAAGAGACTTCAAAGGACGCTTGTTGGCACCAGTGATGACACGCCCACGACGGCCGTTATCAAAGAGCGCATCAACAGATTCCTGCAGCATCCGCTTTTCGTTGCGGATAATGATGTCAGGAGCACGCAGTTCCATCAAACGCTTCAAGCGGTTGTTACGATTGATCACACGACGGTAGAGGTCGTTCAAATCAGACGTCGCAAAACGTCCACCATCCAATGGCACAAGCGGGCGAAGCTCTGGTGGAATGACTGGCAATACTTCGAGAACCATCCATTCTGGCTTAGAACCAGACTCAACAAAGGCTTCAACGATTTTGAGGCGCTTAACGAGTTTCTTACGCTTAGTCTCTGAATTCGTCGCTTTGAGATCGGCTCTCAACGTTTCACGCTCGAGCTCAAGATCCAGACCGCGAAGCATCTCTTTTAGAGCTTCTGCACCGATCATCGCTGTGAAAGAATCATCGCCGAATTCGTCTTGAGCATCGTAGTACTGCTCTTCAGACATCAACTGACCTTGCTTAAGCGGCGTCAAGCCAGGTTCCGTTACAACGAATGATTCGAAGTAGAGAACACGCTCAAGCTCTTTCAAAGTCATATCCAAAAGCAGGCCGATGCGGCTCGGCAATGACTTCATGAACCAAATGTGTGCGACAGGAGCTGCGAGATCGATGTGGCCCATACGTTCACGACGAACTTTAGAAAGCGTAACTTCAACGCCGCACTTCTCGCAGACAATACCCTTATATTTCATACGCTTATATTTACCGCATAAGCATTCGTAATCTTTAATCGGGCCAAAAATACGTGCACAGAACAAGCCATCACGCTCAGGCTTAAATGTGCGGTAGTTGATAGTCTCTGGCTTTTTGATCTCACCGAACGACCAAGAACGAATACGTTCAGGGCTCGCTATGGTGATACGCAACTGGTCAAAGGTTGCGAGTGAATTTTGCTGGCCAAAGATTTTTGTCAACTCGTTCATTTGATTCTCCTAACACCCCGCTTGGGTGCCTTATGGTTCGTACTTGGTCTGATCTTCTAGTTTGTCTCTAGCTGTCTGAATTCAGCATATCGACATTGAGACAGAGAGCTCTTAGCTCCTTGACCAAAACGTTAAATGATTCCGGTATACCGGCTTCGAATGTGTCTTCACCGCGTACGATCGACTCATAGACTTTTGTGCGACCCGCGACGTCATCTGACTTAACGGTAAGCATTTCCTGCAAAGTATATGCGGCACCGTAAGCTTGGAGTGCCCAAACTTCCATTTCACCAAAGCGCTGGCCACCGAATTGAGCTTTACCGCCCAAGGGTTGCTGCGTGACAAGTGAGTAAGGTCCGATAGAACGCGCGTGGATCTTGTCATCCACCAAGTGATGAAGCTTAAGCATATAGATGTAGCCCACTGTAACTTTACGGTGGAGCTGCTCCCCTGTGCGGCCATCACGAAGTGTGACCTGTCCAGAAGCATCCATTCCAGCACGAGAAAGCATTTCAACAACATCAGGCTCGCGCGCACCATCGAACACTGGCGTTGCCATCGGCACACCAGAAGTCAGGTTTCCAGCGAGTTCCATAACTTCGGCGTCAGGTGCTTCCACGATTTGATCTTGGTAAATCTCTTCACCATAGGCATTGAGAAGTGCCATTTTGACGTCTGCAATCTCATGGCTATGACGGTAATCATCAATCGCTTGCTTGATTTGATTACCAAGGCCGCGTGCGGCCCATCCCAAATGCGTCTCAAGAATCTGCCCAACGTTCATACGCGAAGGAACACCCAGTGGGTTCAACACAATATCAGCAGTGGTGCCATCGTCTAGATGCGGCATGTCTTCAACAGGAACAATTTTGGAAATAACACCTTTGTTTCCGTGACGACCAGCCATCTTATCACCAGGCTGAAGCTTGCGCTTAACAGCAACGAAGACTTTAACCATCTTCATAACACCTGGCAGCAATTCTGCACCGCGTTGAATTTTGTCAACCTTGTCTTCGAAGCGGCTCAAAATCGCAGCAATTTGATCATCATGCTGTGACTTCAGTTCTTCAATATCGGCCATCTGCTTGTCATCAGCAACAGCAATGCCACGCCATTGACCAGGTGTGAACTCACCCAAAACCATCTCGTCGATCTTAGTGCCCTTAGCCAGACTATCTGGACCAGAAACCACTTCTTGACCCATCAAGAAATCTCTCAACCGAGTGTAGAAGGACCGTTCAAGAATAGCGCGTTCATCGTCACGATCTTTTGCCAGCGCTTCGATTTCGTAGCGTTCAATCGCAAGAGCGCGTTCATCTTTATCGATACCGCGGCGAGAGAAAACACGAACGTCAACAATTGTACCGGTTGTACCTGGTGGCAAACGCAATGATGAATCACGTACATCAGAGGCCTTTTCACCGAAAATTGCACGAAGCAGTTTTTCTTCAGGTGTCATCGGGCTTTCACCCTTCGGTGTCACTTTACCGACAAGAATGTCGCCCGGATTAACTTCTGCGCCTACATAAACAATGCCTGCCTCGTCGAGATTACGCAAAGCTTCTTCACCGACGTTCGGAATATCGCGCGTAATTTCTTCTGAACCCAGTTTTGTGTCACGTGCCATCACCTCAAATTCATCGATATGAATAGAAGTAAAGACGTCGTCACGAACAATACGTTCGGAAATCAGGATTGAATCCTCAAAGTTGTAACCCTGCCATGGCATAAAGGCCACAAGCACGTTACGACCCAAAGCCAACTCACCTAAGTGAGTGGAAGGACCATCCGCCATGATATCGTTAACAACAACATGGTCACCAACCTTAACCAGTGGGCGTTGATTGATACAAGTGCTTTGGTTCGAACGCTTGAACTTCGAGAGGTTGTAGATATCAACACCCTGCTCTGATCCATCTTCGCCCAAAGCGCGCACAACGATACGCGTTGCGTCAACTTGGTCAATAATACCACTGCGGCGTGCAACAACAGCCGCACCTGAGTCTTTAGCAACAACCCGCTCCATACCGGTACCAACATAAGGCGCATCCGCTTGCACTAATGGCACAGCTTGACGCATCATGTTCGATCCCATGAGAGCACGGTTCGCATCATCGTTTTCCAAGAAAGGAATAAGTGATGCAGCTACAGACACAATCTGCTTTGGCGAAACGTCAATAAAATCAACGTCTTCTGCTCTCGACACGAGTGCAGCACCGGATTGGCGGCAAGAGATCAGATCTTCTGTCAGATTGCCATCCGCGTCTTGAGACGAGTTAGCCTGAGCGATCATGAAATCGCCCTCTTCCATAGCCGACTGATAGACAACTTCATCAGTCACCTTGCCGTCTACGACCTTACGGTAAGGACTCTCGATAAATCCGTACTGGTTCACACGGCTGAACGTTGCCAAGGAGTTAATCAAACCAATATTTGGTCCCTCAGGCGTTTCAATCGGACATATACGACCATAGTGCGTTGGATGCACATCACGTACTTCAAAACCTGCACGTTCGCGTGTCAAACCACCTGGTCCAAGCGCTGACAAACGACGCTTGTGCGTAATCTCGGACAGGGGATTAGTCTGATCCATAAACTGAGACAACTGAGATGAGCCAAAGAACTCACGCACAGCTGCCGCAGCAGGCTTAGCATTAATCACATCCTGAGGCATGACTGTGTCGATCTCGACAGAGCTCATACGCTCACGAATAGCGCGCTCCATACGCAACAGACCAACACGGTATTGGTTTTCCATCAATTCACCAACAGAGCGAACACGACGGTTACCTAGGTGATCAATATCGTCGATATCACCGCGGCCATCTTTCATCTCGTGGATCAATCGAACGATCCCAAGAACATCTTCACGACGAAGAACACGGATCGTATCCTCTGTCTGTTGATTAAGGCGAGCGTTCATTTTTACTCGACCAACCGCTGAAAGATCGTAACGTTCTGTATCGAAGAACAAGCTCTTAAACAACGCGCTCGCTGTTTCCAATGTTGGCGGCTCACCAGGGCGCATAACACGATAAATATCGATCAATGCGTCTTCACGGTTAGAGTTCTTGTCAATCGCCAATGTGTTACGCAGGTATGGCCCTACGTTCAAATGGTCAATATTAAGTGTGTTAAGGACGTTAATACCAAGCTCTTCTAGCTCACCAAGCATAACTTCCGTGATTTCATCGCCAGCTTCCGCCAGAACAAGACCATTACCTTCGTCGATAATGTCTTCACCTAGGTAGCGACCAATCATGTCTTCCTGAGTAATCAGCTGGTGCGTCATGCCTTCTTCGACAAGCTTACGCGCTTTACGAGGAGTCATTTTTGAGCCAGCTTCGGCAACAACTTCACCAGTCGCCGCACTCACCAAATCAACACCTAGTTTAACACCGCGCAGAGATTCTGGGTCAAACGGCACTTTCCAGCCAGTATCTACTTTTTCACAGGCTACGTTATCATAAACAGTAGCGAGGATTTCTTCTGCAGTCAGTCCATGAACATCCCATGGAGCAACCGACTTGCCTTCAGCCTGGATAGCTTCACGCGCAGCCTGAGAGCGCTCCCCCTCCAAAGCCATCATAAAGGTCGTCGCTGGCAACTTACGGCGACGGTCAATACGAACGTAGAGGTTGTCTTTTGCATCGAACTCTAGATCCAACCATGAACCACGGTACGGAATAACACGAGCAGCAAAAAGGAACTTGCCAGAAGAGTGAGTTTTACCCTTGTCGTGGTCAAAGAACACGCCTGGGCTGCGATGCATTTGACTGACGATAACACGTTCAGTACCGTTAATGACAAAGGTACCTTTGTTCGTCATCAAAGGCATATCACCCATGTAGACGTCCTGTTCCTTAATGTCGCGAATAGAACGAGAGCCAGTGTCCTCGTCGATATCCCAAACAACAAGGCGTAAGGTAACTTTCAGAGGCGCTGCGAAGGTCATCCCACGCTGCTGGCACTCATCAACGTCATACTTCGGAGCTTCCAACTCGTAAGCAACGAATTGCAATTCAGAGCGATCTGAGAAGTCCTTAATTGGGAAAACAGATTCAAAAGCCTCTTGCAGGCCTGATTTATCCGTAATACCCGCTTCCGGTGGGAAGAGGAACCGATCATAGGAAGCGCGTTGCACCTCTATGAGGTTCGGCATTTCGATGACTTCTGGAATACGCCCAAATGATTTGCGAATTCGTTTACGTTCGGTGAAAGACTTTGCCATATTTGCCCCGTAAAAGCCTGTGATGTTCGAGAAAGACGTCCGATTCTGCTTCTTACAGCAAAGAACGCATGACCTTCCCACGAACTCAAGGTCACATAAACAACAGTGCCATACGCTAACGGCGAATTCGGCTTACCCTTCAACTAATTGAAAAATAAAGCTAAATCCGCTGAACGCACGGCTTAAATTTTTAGGTCTGGAGTTGAAAACTCACGATTTGACT
>CAJQQJ010000322.1 GCA_905480445.1 uncultured Alphaproteobacteria bacterium
TGGCCGGAGTCAATCACCAAGCGTGCAGCATTGGACATACCAGCGCGGTAGTTGGAAAGCTCCGAGAAACCAACAACACCAATGAGACCCAAAGCTACACCAAGGGGCATACGCATGAAGGCTAGAACAAGAATGGCCGCAAAGCCGATAAGTGCAACGGTCATATGTTTTCCTCGTGATGCTCTTCGGGCACCCTACCTGGGGTTACAAGGACGGTGAGCAGCCTTAGGAAGGCCATGGCCGCGGCAGAAAAAAGAGAGATGGTGATAAACCCAACCACCGGCCATCTAGGAATGCCCAGATATTCGGTTTCGTCGTTATCTTCTAGCGCGCGGACTGCGTAATCAAAGACACGGTCGCCCACCCGGTAGGCGACATAGATCGTAACCAACAATATTATCACTGTTGTAATCCAGGCAAGCCAGCCTTGTCGAAAAATTGAGAAGAGATCGACAATAATGTGATCATTGCGGAGAAACATTAGCGGAAATGAAAAGAAGATAATTCCGGCCATGCTGATGCGGACTAGTTCCACTGCGCCAACGACGGGGCTTGAGAAAAAATACCGGCCAATAACGTCCGCTACGGTGAGTGCCACGAGTAGCAGCAGAATAAAGGCTGCTACATTAGCGAAGAAAAGGCTGACAGAGTCTGCCAGCCTTTCCGTTTTCTTTAAGAGTTCACGCATGTGCGATCTATGTCTCTCAAATTACTTAATCTGAGATTTCATGAACTCAAGAGCCGCCGCGCCATCGACACCCTTACCAGTGACTTCGGCGACAACGTCGGCTTCAATATGTGCTGTCTTTTCTTTAAAGTAAGCACGCTGATCAGCATCCATTTCTATAATGTTCAAACCGTTGTCTGCCACGCCTTTTTCACGACCGAAGTCATCTGCTTCGTCCCAGATTTTGCCAATCCAGCGTGACATTTCAACGCCGCGCATTTCATCAACGCACGCACGGTGTGCATCAGACAAACCATCATAGCTGTCGCTGTTCATGATGATACCAAACGACGTTGTGTACATGCCATCTGGATTGACATAGCTGTACTTCACCAATTCAGCGACTTTAAACGCAAACATGGTTTCAGCAGGGAAGAAAACACCGTCAGCAACACCAGAAGCGATTGTTTCATAAACAGCGGGAGCAGGAACGTTTACACCAGCAACACCAAGAGCCGTACCAACAGCGTTGGCAACACCGCCACCGACACGCAGCTTCATGCCGTCGATTGAACGGTAGCCGTCTTCCAATTCAACCTTGGTGTTCAACAGGCCAGGACCGTGAACAAAGTTAGCGAGAACTTCTACGCCTTTAGCTTCGCCAGCTGCTGCCAAGTACTTTTCATGTGTTGCCATGTAAGCGGCAGAAATTGATTCTGCATTGCCTTGGATACCAGGAAGCTCAGCCAGTTTGGTTGTTACGAACTTGCCTGGTGTGTAACCATGAACAATCCAAGTGAGATCAGCGACGCCATCGCGGACTGTGTCATACTGTGCAGGTGGCGGTGCGAGGCCGTATTCGATCTTAAGGCTCAAATCACCACCAGAACACTCCTGAAGAATTTCATTCATGCGTGGGAATGTCTTTGCGTTCATGCTGTGTCGTGGGCTTGCCCAAGAAGAAACCGTGAGCACAGTTTCTGCGTAAGCAGCTGTTGCAGCGCAAACAAGTGCAATGGCACTAATGCCGGTTAAGAGTTTTTTCATTTAGTCCTCCCTTACGAGACAAAATTAATAATGCGCCTTATTACTGGCGCGATACCGAGAAATTTCGAGATTTCCTGGTTAGTTGTCAAATTCAAAATCAGCTCTTACTATTGGGTCTGGTTAACAGAGTTCTGAAGTGGTGAACTGCAATTTAGACAATAATCAATAAGAACCAAACAGTATGTTACTTAAAGAGTCTGCGATTGACGAGTAAAAAGCGCAACAATGAACCTGTGTTTCATGAGTGTTGGGCGGCACCTAGTTTATGCATTGCGTTGTCTTCGTAAAAGCAGTGAGCGACAAAAGTGCCTTTAGATCTGTTTTTTTGAGAGTGAGGCTAACGGCTGGTGGGGTCAATTAGAACACAAGTTTGCATTATAGGTTCAGGGCCTTCTGGGCTCCTATTGGGTCAGCTTTTGCAGAATGCCGGCATTGATAACATCATTTTAGACAGAGTTGACGAAGACTACATTCTTGGCCGGGTGCGAGCAGGCGTTCTAGAAACTGGCACTTGTGGACTGATGAAGCAGGCAGGTGCAGACGGGCGAATGAAGAAAGAAGGGTTGATCCATCACGGGTTTGACCTGGCGTTTGGTGGTAACTCTCACAATATCAATCTACTCAAACTTACTCGTGGCCAGTCGGTAATGGTCTATGGCCAGACGGAATTGACCAGAGACTTGTTCGACAAAAGACGCCAAACAGGTGGGCAGTCTATCTACTCAGTGTCTGCGGTTGAGCCGCGTGACTTTGACAACATCAAGCCTTTCGTCACTTTCAAAAAAGACGGTCAGAATCATCGCATTGATTGTGACTTTATTGCTGGCTGTGATGGTTTTCACGGTGTCTCGCGTCAAGCCGTTCCCGAAAGTGCACTCAAGACTTATGAAAGAGTTTACCCTTTTGGTTGGTTGGGTGTGCTCGCAGATGTTCCTCCGGTTCAGGATGAATTGATCTATGCGAACCATGAGAGAGGGTTCGCACTTTGCTCTATGCGGTCACCGACCAGGAGCCGGTATTACATCCAGTGCAACTCAGACGATAAGGTTGAAAGCTGGACGGATGATGCCTTTTGGGATGAGCTTCGTCGTCGACTGCCGGTTCACTTGGCGGAAGCCATGAAAACCGGGCCTTCTTTTGAGAAATCTATTGCTCCTCTTCGGTCATTTGTTTCAGAGCCAATGCGGTTTGGGTCGCTTTTCACAGTAGGAGACGCCGCCCACATCGTACCACCGACAGGCGCCAAGGGACTCAATCTTGCTGCCAGTGATGTGCATTATCTTTTCGAAGGATTGCGAGACTACTATCTCGAAAATTCCAAGATAACTCTCGACGCTTACTCAGAACGTGCGTTGATGCGAGTTTGGAAGGCAGTTCGTTTTTCCTGGTGGATGACAACGATGCTTCATCGCTTTCCTTCCTCAACTGGCTTTGATCAGAAAATACAAACAGCTGATTTGAATTACATAGCTCAATCAGAGCTGGCCCAGGCTTCTTTGGCAGAAAACTATGTCGGGTTGCCCTACTAACAAATTTCCATGCGGAAGCTAACTGGCAGTCATTGCTTTGAAGACACGCTCCGGCGTCATCGGCATTTGTGTCACCCGATTACCAACCGCGCGCGCAACGGCATTTGCGACACAGGCAGCAACGGGCACGATTGGTACTTCCCCAACGCCGCGCAGACCATAAGGCACACCGGGAACCGGTTTTTGCAAAAGAACGGTGTCAATCGACGGCACGTCGAGGGCCGTTGGAATACGGTAATCGAGCAAGCTCGCGTTGCGCAACCGGCCATCGCTGCCATAGTCAAAGCCTTCTGATATGGCCCAGCCTAGTCCCTGAACGACAGAACCTTCGATTTGGCCTTCCACTGCAGGAGGATTGAGAGCAAAACCAACATCCTGGAAGGCAGTGTACTTTAGGACTGTAATTTGGCCGGTGTCTTTATCGACTTCAACGTCACAGACATGGGCACCGACCTCGACGCCGAAAGGCAAATTAGATGATGATCCCTGGCAAATAATTGCACCTTGCGTCAGGGTCGCTTTCATTACATCGGCAACTGTCATGGAAGGGCCGTTGTCGTTTGCTGTTCGAAAAGAACCGTGGTCATAAGTCAGCTCTTCGGCGGTGAGCTGCATTAGATTTGCCGCTCGTTTTTTCAACTCCGCTAAGGCTGCTTGTGAAGCGTCTATGACGGCCGCAGCCATTGTGCGTGTGACACGACTGGCTGCTGCAATATCTGTATAGCCAACAGATTTGCTGTCGCCGGTTGCAACGTAAACATCGTCCAACGACATTTGGAATTGTTCAGCGGCTACTTGCGCCATTGATGTGTGAGCGCCAGAGATATCGACTGAGCCAAGCGTGAACATCGGGCGGCCATCTCCGGATATCGTAACATGACAAGCAGAAGTCATGGATGTGCCACGCCAGTAGCCAAACGCCAGCCCACGCCCGCGGGGCATAGAACCTTCTTTGAGCGGGGTTGTCCAACAAGGATGAGCGGCGACTGCATCTGCAATTTCCAGCACGCCAATAGAGGGAAAGGGCGTACCAGCTGGCATCGTACTGCCGGTCACTGAAGCGTTCCGCCGCCTGAATTCCAAGGGGTCCATTTCTAGCTTCTGGCTCAATTCATCGATTGCTTGTTCCATCAAGAAAGCAGCTTGAATGCCGCCCGGTGCTCGGTAAGCCTCGGTGCGCGGTTTGTTGGTCACCACGTCGAAGCCTTCTAGAAAGAGATTGGGTGTTTGATAGAGCGCTGCGAAGACCTGGAGGATAATTCCGGGATTCATATCAGGCAGTCCACCTGCGTCGACATGAATCCGACTCTTGATGGCGTTTATGACGCCGTCTTTGCTTGCCCCTATTTCCAGCTTCCCTTGAAGGGCAGCAGTGGGGCCAGAGCCACCCTGAAGAACCTCTTCCCTTGAGAAAATTAACTGAACTGGTCTCCCACATTTTTCTGCCAGCTTGGCGGCAACAGACTCGCCGTGAATAAATACTTTGCCGCCGAAACCGCCTCCAATCTCCAGAGGTACCACCCGAATCTTAGATTGGGGAATGCCGAGAACTCTTGCCGTTACTAGCTCCGTCGTGAAGTGACCTTGTGTCGATACCCACAGTGTTGTCAGTCCATCTCTATCGTGTTGAGCGACAACGGATTGTGGTTCAATGTAGCCTTGATGGGCTGTGTCGACTTTAATTGAAAGCTCTACGGTCTCGTCACTGTTGGCCAAAGCGCTATCGCTGTTTCCGCGTTTAAAGACAGTTCTTGAACAGACATTAGTGGGCTTGTTTGAGGGCGTGTCCAGTCCGGTCGTTCTCATAGAGTCATACAAAGCTGGAGCAGCTGGTGCTGTCGCTTCATCAATGCTGAAAACAGCGTCTAGAACTTCGTATTCGATTTTGATTAACTCTAACGCTTGCTCTGCGATGTGGAGATCAATTGCTGCTACCGCCGCAACCGGCTGGCCAACCCAAAAAACTTTGTGGCGCGCCATGTTGATTTGCCCAACCATCCAGACGTCACAGCTTCCTTGTCCCATTGGAACAGCCGTGCCGGGTTCGAGTTCAGGGAAGTCATCGGCTGTTGTTACAGCCAAGACGCCAGCCAGCTCCATTGCCTTGGATGTGTCGATGGAGCGGATCTTAGCGTGGGGATGAGGGCTGCGTTTTAGCTTTGCGTATACCATCCCAGGCAGTTGAAAGTCAGCAGGATAAATGGCTTCCCCCGTGACGCGTTTGCCTGAATCAATGCGAGGCAACCTTCTGCCAATTGTATCGTGGTCGCCATGCGGGTCTGCGTGAGCAATGATTTCTTCAAACATCAATCCGCTCCCTTCGGATCAGCCACATCCATCAAGGCCTTAACGATCTTCTCGTAGCCGGTGCAACGACAGATATTGCCGGCAATTGCCAGGCGAATGTCCGACTCATTGGGACTAGGGTTTTCGGCAAAGAGGCCAACGGCAGACATAACAACACCCGGCGTGCAAAACCCGCATTGGGTGCCGCCATGTTTGATCAAGGCTTCTTGGACTCTGTGCAATTCTCCGACCGACGCGACTCCTTCGATTGTTGTGATCTCACAGTCCTGGGCTTCAACTGCAAACATGAGGCAGGAACAAACGGTTTGACTGTCGACTATCACCGTACAGCTGCCGCAGTTGCCGTTGCCGCAGCCCTCCTTGGTGCCAGTCAGCTGCAAACGTGTGCGAAGGAGCTCTAATAGTGTATCGCGGCGATCAATCAGGCAGCTTTGCTGTTCGCCATTAACGCTGCATTCAAGTATCTCTTTGCTCATGTCCAAGTGTCCTGAAGCAGTTCATTCGTTGCGCTAGCCAGTGTTCGTTTGCATAAAACGGAAACCAAATGCCTACGGTATTCGGCTGAACCTCTTGTATCGCTGATCGGTGATGCATCTTGGGCAGCGGCAACGCCGGCTTCCTCAAACAACTGAGAGGATGGACTTTCATCCATCAGCACACATTCTGCGGAAGCTGCGCGCAGTGGCGTAGGTCCCACCGAAGCAAGAGCTACTCGAGCAGCAATGATTTTGCCATCCGCGTCTAATGATATTCGGGAGCCCACCCCAGCGACAGCGATGTCCATCTCTCGGCGAGGTGTGAAGCGTTGGTAGGCCGCTGCGGTTCGTTC
Organism: uncultured Alphaproteobacteria bacterium; assembly: GCA_905480445.1. Classification (GTDB taxonomy): domain Bacteria; phylum Pseudomonadota; class Alphaproteobacteria; order UBA7985; family CAJQQZ01; genus CAJQQZ01. The sequence continues at coordinate 6,380 of CAJQQJ010000322.1, forward strand.
GGATTGCAGAGGTAACAGAAAGGAGATTAGCACCTCTGTTGGGTTAAGCTGAGTGCGTCCAGGGCCGGTAAACAGATCTTCTACTAGTATCTCACGCTTACCTTCCGCTCCTTCAATTTCGGCCATTGCATCATAACATATGAGAGCTGGTATCGCATCAGCGGAGGGTGCCGCATTGCAAACATTCCCGCCTAGGGTCGCTCGGTTCTGGACTTGGCGGCTGCCAATCAAGGCGACGGACGAGGCCAGTGCAGCGTAAGATCTGATAGCGTCAACATTTTGGGCGATGGCAGTTGCTGAGACTGCTGCGCCAATTCTTAAGGTACCATCCTCAAGTTCAGAAATGCCGTTCATGGCCGGTATCTTTTTGATATCAATGACCAGATCAGCCTTGCGCCGTCCCTCTTTTAGTTGGGGAATGAGGTCGGTGCCCCCAGCCAGCAACCAAGCGTTAGTGTTTGCTTTAGCGATAAGAAGTTCCGCAACTGAACTTGGCGTTTGAAAGTTGAATAGCTCCACGTTTAGACCGTTTGAACCTTCCTCTAAAGATAGTCGACATCAAGTCGACCAAAACAGATCCTAAGTCTTTACTATGCCTGGGTTGATTTTACGAACTCTTCCGTACCCTGATAGGAAGCTTTTGTAGTGTCCGATCTCTTTGGCCCGGTTCCCAGACTGGGTCGGCGGCCCTTTCAATGACATCAAAGCTTGATGCAAACTTTTGTAGCGCTGTCGCCATCTCTATCCTGGCCAAGTGGGCGGCAGGGCAAGAATGCATACCAGCGCCGAAAGCAAAATGCCTTGCCGGTTTTCGGGTGATATCAAAGACATTTGGGTTTTTAATCGCACTGGGGTCACGGTTGGCCGCTGGCACCATTGCGAAAGCAAGATCGCCACTTTCGAATGCAATGTCCTTATAGGTGAAATCTCGAACAGCTTTGTGTGGAATGACCCAAGGCAAAGGTGCAAAGCGCATGCCTTCGTTAACGGTTGCTAAAGCCAGAGAAGGATCGGCCCTTAGTTTTACTAGTTCTGTTGGATTGTTTAGAAGAGTATTAAGAATGAGGGGGAGTTGAGCCCTGGTAGTGTCCACGCCAGCTGCTGCAAGCTCACTAGACAAGTAAACCAACTCATCTTCATTCATACGGTCACCATCAATTTCAGCTACTATCAGTTCACTAAGCAGGTCTTCGCCAGGGCTTTTTTGACGTTGTTTTATAAGCTTGCGCAAAAAATCATGAAGGTTGCGGTTGGCGGCTTCCACTTCCTCTATGCCGACACCGGATTGCAGCGCATCAGTTTTGCGACCGCCGATTTTTATCCAGTCGTTCAAGCCGTCAGCTTCTTCGTAGGGGATATCAAACATCGGTCCCATGACACGAGCGGGTAACGGGTCTCCAAATGAGGCACAGAAATCAATCTCTCCCTCTTCGGGCAAAGCTTCAATCAAGCCGTCAACAATTCCATCAATGTGGCCTCGCAAGCCATCAATGACACGGTCTCGTAGAGCTTTTTTGACCAGCAACGACAGCCGCTTGTGTTGGTCGCCATGCATGTTAAGCAGCTCATGTTGGATAGCTTTGGCGAGGTAGGGACTGTGTTCTTCGTCAATCTTGTTGAAGGCAAACTGGAAATCCAAACAGCGAAAGACTTCCATAACATCCGGCTGGTTGAAAAAGACGACAGCACCTTCAGCTGTGCGCGCCCAGTAACTCTGTTCACGCAATTCTTCGATGTATCCATAGCGATCTTGTTCAAATCGGTCGGATTTCAGGTCTACAAACAGTTCCATTTATCTTGAGTCCTTTTACACACCGATTTCTAGTCTCTGGTCTGATAATAGAAATATTCCGCAGTAGGTTAAAAGCAACCCAATCAATTTTCCCGATTCGGAGAAGCAATTTCGCTTACCCCGTAGGAAATTCGCCCAAATGGTAAAAACCACAGCACTTGCGTACAACAAAATAAATTGCTTTTATGTTTTCAGTTCTTAGCTCGGAGCGAACTTCGCTCTTGTAGGGGCTAAGACAAAGACTTGTACATAACAGGGAAAAACAAATGACAATTATAAATACAAGCTTGAAAGCTGCTTGTGCTGGCGCATTGACGCTGGCGATGGCTCTTTCTATTGGCACAGCGACAGCGCAAGATCGCGTGTTGAAAGTGACTAACTGGGCCGAATACATCGGCGAAGAAACAATTGCTAACTTCGAAGCTGAGTACGGCATTAAAGTTATCTATGATAACTACGATTCAGTTGAAGCAATCGATGCCAAGCTTTTGGCAGGTGATAGTGGTTACGATGTCGTTTCTCACGCTGCTTCACAAATCGCGCGTTTGATCCAAGCTGGCGGCATTCTTCAAGCTATCGATAAGTCCAAGCTCGACAATTTCAAGCACATGGATGAAGCAGTGATGGGCCAGTTGTCAGGCAAGTGGGATCCAGATAACCAACATATCGTTCCTTACATGTGGGGCACACATGGCGTGACTTACAACAAGGCACTCGTACTTGAGACTTATCCTGACGCGCCGATTGGTTCGCTTGAGATGATTTTTAACCCAAAGCATATCAAAGAAATCGCGAAATGCGGTGTTTCCTTCCTTGATTCGCCAACTGACATGATCCCAATGGCCTTGGCTTATCTTGGTCTACAGCCGGATTCTACCGACAAAGCTGACTATGAAAAAGTCGCTGCTTTGTTCGCTGAGATTCGCCCTTACATCAAAACATTCGATAACTATGCTTACCAGAGAATGCCACAGAAAGAATTCTGTGTTTCAACAACATGGGGTCCAGATGGCCTGCTCGCTATGTCAGGTGCCGAAGAAGCCGACACTGGCGTAGTATTGGATTTCTTCTTGCCAGTTGATCCTGGTAAAGCGAACTTCTGGGTCGACGGTTGGGTTATTCCTGCTGATGCTGAAAACGTTGAGGACGCTCACCTGTTTCTCAACTACATGATGCGTCCAGAAGTTGCTGCTGGCGACTCTAACTATAGCTGGTATGCCACTGCTAACGCAGCTGCAAAACCAATGATCGATGAAGCCGTGACGTCCAGCCCAGCCGCTTTCCCGACATCGGAGCAAGTAGCTGAAATGTATACGTTGAACCCACTGCCACCAAGAGCCGAGAAGGTTCGCACCAGAACCTGGACCAACTTTAAAGCTGGCAACTAGGTCGCTTTAACTAATGACGGCGGTGCTCCTCTAAGAGCGCCGCCGTTGTTCTTACAAAACCATTTTATTTTGAAACGAGGTCGAATATGGCCGCTGAACCGAGCACTAACGATACTCCATGGCTTGTAGCCGATGCAGAACCACTCATCCGTATCAAAGGGGTTTCAAAGAAATTCGGTGACTTCACCGCTGTCAACAACGTCAACCTCGATATTTACCAGGGCGAGCTTTTCTGCCTCTTAGGCGGGTCAGGTTGCGGTAAGACAACCTTGCTCAGAATGCTGGCTGGTTTTGAAACGCCGACATCTGGACAGATCATCATCGATGGCGTCGATATGTCAGATGTGCCGCCTTATGAGCGGCCAACAAACATGATGTTCCAAAGCTATGCACTTTTCCCACATATGTCGGTAGAGAAGAATGTGGCTTTTGGCTTGAAACAAGACAAGGTGCCAAAAGATGAAATTGCGGAGCGCGTTCACAATATTTTGAAACTTGTGGAATTGGAAGATTTCAAAGCTCGGAAACCTCAACAGCTCTCTGGTGGCCAAAGACAACGTGTGGCACTGGCCCGTGCTCTGGTAAAAGAACCAAAGGTTTTGTTACTAGATGAGCCACTGGCGGCACTTGATAAAAAATTGCGAGAGCAAACTCAGTTTGAGCTCGCCAACATTCAGGAAGAGGTAGGCGTCACTTTTGTCGTTGTGACCCACGACCAAGAAGAAGCTATGACACTGTCCACCCGCATCGCCGTGATGGACAAAGGGGAGTTTCAACAGATTGGAACCCCAACAGAAATTTACGAGTTTCCCGACAATCGATTTGTGGCTGACTTTATTGGGTCAGCAAACATTGTTGAAGGCAAGGTGGTTGAAAATGATGCAGACCATGTCTTGGTCTCCACGGACCTGGGAGATATTTATATTGACCATGGTCAGCCGACGACAAAGGGCAGCCGAGTTTGGGTCGCAATCAGGCCTGAGAAAATTCAACTGAGCAAAGAAGCACCGAAAAAAGCTGCGCCTAATCAAATAGCCGGGAAGGTCGATGACATCGGCTATTTGGGCGGCATGTCAATCTATCTGGTGCGTCTCGAGAATGGAGAGATTGTCGATGTCACAACTCCCAATCTCTTGAGACCCAAAAACAAGTCACAAGGCATAACCTGGGAAGACGATGTCTACCTTTCTTGGGAGCCCTCCAGCGCTATGTTGTTAAACAAATGAGCGCGTCGGCCCAGGACGCAGCCGGCAAGGTTTCTAAGGTTTCTACTGACTCTTCAGGGTTGCTGTCACGCCTTGCGAGAAAACTACAATCTAGATGGCGAACAATCGTCATCGTCATTCCCTTTGTCTGGCTATTGCTTTTTTTCCTGGCACCCTTCTTCATTGTTGCCAAGATCAGCTTAGCAGAGCTGAAAATCGCGAGCCCACCGTTCACCAATATGCTGGATTGGTCCGGGGATGGCTTTCCCAAAATTCGGCTTATTTTCGATAACTTTGTTTACCTTTGGGAAGATAGCCTCTATTTTCGAACCTATTTGAACTCCATTAAAATCGCGGCGATTTCGACCTTTATATGTTTGCTGTTTGGCTATCCAATTGCCTACGGCATTGTTCGTTCTGGTCCGGTTACTAAGCAACTGCTTCTTTTCGCAGTTATCTTGCCGTTTTGGACATCTTTTCTACTGCGTGTTTATGCTTGGATGGGCCTATTAGCTGATCAAGGTACAATCAACAACCTACTGATCTGGGTCGGGCTTATCGATGAACCCATTCGTATGTTGTACAACGAGTTCGCCGTCTACGTTGGTATCGTCTACACCTACATGCCTTTCATGATTTTGCCCCTTTATGCCAACATGGAAAAACTGGATAGCACCTTGAACGAGGCCGCCGCTGACCTTGGGTCTAAGCCCTCAAATACATTCTTTAAGGTAACTTTGCCGCTGACTATGCCCGGTATTATAGCCGGTTCTTTGTTGGTTTTCATTCCCGCAACAGGTGAGTACGTGATACCCGATTTGCTCGGCGGCGGTAATGTCTTGATGATCGGTCGATTGCTCTATAATGAGTTTTCAGCAAATACGGATTGGCCGTTGGCCGCCGCCGTGGCTATCGTACTGCTCTTATTGCTTGTCTTGCCTATGACCATCTATCAGTATTACCAGGGCAAGGCGACGGAGGCATAAGCATGTATAACAATCGCTCAAAATTCCTGACCCTTATGCTCACCCTCGGCATGATCTTTTTCTACGTGCCAATACTCATGCTGATCATTTACTCCTTCAACTATTCGCGGATCGTACCTGTCTGGGGTGGTTGGTCTGTTCGTTGGTACGAAGTCCTTTTTAAGTCAGAAGAAGTTTGGAACGCGGTTGTTCTCAGTCTTCAGATCGGTGTAATCAATGCGACCTTTGCCACGATACTTGGCACGCTTGCAGGGCTGGCTATGGTCCGCTTTGGCCGTTTTAAAGGGCGCACCTTGTTTGGTGGCATGTTGGTGGCGCCTTTGGTGATGCCTGAAGTGATCACAGGTCTTTCACTGCTGGTTATGTTCATAACACTCAAGCAACTGATTGGCTGGCCCGCCGAACGTGGCTTCACTACAATCACCATCGCCCATATCACATTCTCTCTGGCCTACGTGGCTGTGATCGTCCAAGCGCGCTTGACCGGTATGGGTGAAACGCTGGAAGAGGCGGCCTTGGATCTAGGGGCAAAACCCTTTCGTGTTCTAACCTTCATTACTTTGCCAAGACTGGCACCTGGAATGGCCGCAGGTTGGTTGCTGGCATTTACACTTTCATTAGATGATTTGGTGATTTCCAGTTTTGTGACAGGGCCCGGTGCCAATACTTTGCCTATTCTGATATTCTCGAGGATTAGGACGGGATTGCGCCCTGACATCAACGCGCTTGCCACCATCATTATCCTCTTTGTCGCCGCCTGCGTTGCGATTGCTGCTTTGATAATGTTCCAACAACAAAGACGGGCGAGGCGTGATGAGCAGATTGCTAGTCAGGGAACCTTGTAACGCCGATCAAATGTAAGGCTGCTGATGAGCTATCCAAATTCCTACTATGCAGCAACAGCTGAGATTTTGCAGGATCAACCTCAATTGGTTGGCGAGACGCACAGTGATGTCTGCGTCATCGGGGGTGGCTTTACTGGGCTATCGACAGCTTTTCATTTGGCGAAACGAGGATACAGGGTTGCCCTGTTGGAAGCAGAAAAGATCGGTTGGGGTGCTTCTGGGCGAAACGGTGGTCAGCTGGGCGTTGGCCAAGTCCACCAACAACGAGAGCTCATCAATCTTTGCGGCTCCGATGAGGCTCGTATGCTTTGGGAAATGGCAGATGAAGCCAGAATTCTGGTCAAGCATCTGATCAGAGACAACCAAATTGAATGTGATTTCCGGGACGGCAATTTGGGATGTGCTGTCACTCGCGGGGATTTTGATGATTTCAAAACTAATGCTGAGTTCGTTGCGCAACATTATGGTTATCAAAACTACCAAGTTTTAGAGCAGTCTGAGATAGCGGAAACGGTTGGTTACGCTGGCTATCGCGGTGGCCTGCTTGATATGAGCGCTGGCCATCTTCATCCTCTGAACTATGCTCAAGGTCTTGCCCGCTTAGCCATCGAGGCTGGCGTGGCGATCTTTGAGAACAGCCGTGTTCAAGCAATTCAAAACGGCGGCAAAGCAACTGTAGTTACCGACGAAGGAAGTCTGGTTGCGGACTTCGTCGTTCTCGGTTGTAATGGATACCTAGGCACACTGGTGCCAGGAATAGCTTCCGAAGTTCTGCCTGCTGATAATTATCAGATCACTACTGTTCCGCTTGATGAAGAAGTAGCTCAGTCTATTCTCACAAACAACACGGCCGCGTGGGACACATCCAAACAAGTTTATTACTACCGTAAAACTCCAGACCAGCGATTGATCTTTGGAGGAGGAGTCGGTTACCCCGGCCGAGAACCAATGGACATTGCTAAGATTGTCCGGCCCCATTTGTGTAATATCTATCCTGCACTTGCTGATGTTCAGATCGATTACGCTTGGTCAGGAACCTTCGCAGCTACACGAAACCAACTCCCCTGTTTTGGACGACTAGCGCCCAATGTTCTCTATGCGCATGGCTATACTGGCCATGGCGTTGGACTTGCGACTATGGCAGGTCAAATTATGGCGGACTGTGTTTCGGGCACAGCGGAGAGATTCGATTTCATGTCGTCATTACCGAAACGTCGCTATCCCGGTGCAGGGCGTTTCAATTCTTCCGTTCTCACTTTGGGGTTTCTCTATATTTGGCTTATGGATAAGTTCAGGTCCTGATTTTCAGATAGAAAAGGCAATCGTTGTGAAGCAGTTGTTTGAACCTTTGGAAATCCGCGGTGTTATATTGCGCAACCGGATTCTATCCACCGGCCATCAGACTTTCTTGGCCAAAAACAACCAGATTTCGAACGATCTTATTGCCTATCATGAAGCCAGGGCCAAAGGCGGCGTCGGGTTAATTATCACTGAGGCAGCACGTTTTCATGTCTCCTCTCTCACGAAAACACCAGAAATACAGCTTCTCTCCGATGATGGCATAGAGGGTTATAGACGGTTGGCGCAGGCCGTTCATCAGCATGGTGCAAAGATAATCTCGCAGCTGTCTCATGCTGGCCGTTGCAGTGCAAGACAGATCGATGGTGTTAGAGAAGTTGTCTACGCACCCTCCGCAGTGCCAGATCACCGCTTTCACACCATGCCGCGTGAAATGCCTGAAGAAATGGTGGCTGAGATCATTGAGGCTTGTGGAAAGGGGGCGGAACGCTTGGCTAAGTCGGGTGTCGACGGTGTTGAGTTAATGGCCAGCCATGGCTTGCTTTTTGCTCAGTTCCTCAATCCTAACACCAACCTTCGCGAAGACGCCTATGGCGGTGATTTTGAAAGACGCTTGAGACCTTTGGCTGATAGTCTGAAGCTAGCTCGTATCGCTTTTGGCGAGGACCGATTGGTCGGATTGCGTATTTCCGCTGACGAGGTTGAAGAAGGCGGTATGAATGAAAACCTGATCAAAAAGATCATTGAGGCTTTAACAGAACAAGGCCTGATCGACTACGTCAACACAACCTTTGGATCGATGGCTGGCCTTGGTGGCTCCATCCACGTCGTGCCACCCATGGAAATTGAACATGGCTATTTGGCTGAGAAATCAGCGGCCATCAAAGCCGTCACAAAACTGCCTGTCTTTGTCGCTGGTCGCATCAATCAACCTCAGTTGGCGGAGGCGATCTTAGCCGCCGGGCAAGCCGATGTTTGCGGTATGACGCGGGCCTTGATTACCGATCCTGAACTGCCCAACAAAGCAGCCGCTGGCGAGTTCGATGATATCAAGGCTTGCATTGGTTGCAATCAGGGTTGCATTGGGCATTTTCACCAAGGGGCTTCGATTACCTGCATTCAAAATCCTTGGTCTGGTCGAGAGTTGACCTTGGCGGCGCCAAAGGTGGCAAAGAACAAAAAGAATGTGTTGGTAGCGGGCGGTGGTCCCGGTGGACTGTCGGCCGCTGTAGTTGCCGCCAGATGCGGACACGACGTCTCACTTTTTGAAGCCGGTTCTAAATTGGGCGGCCAAGCGAACCTTGCCTCACTTCTTCCTGATCGTTCGGAATTCGGCGGATTGGTCACCAACCTTTTACGCGAACTGGAACAGAACAGGGTTACTGTGCAGTTAAACATGGGTGTTACCATTGACCTTATCCAAGACTTACAACCCGACGAGGTGATTGTGGCGACGGGTGCGACTGCTTACTGGCCAAAACTAGAAGGTCTAGAGGAGGCTCATGTGTTGGATGCGCGGCAAGTGTTAGAAAATGCAGCTAATGTAGGTTCTTCAGTCCTTGTCGCAGATTGGCGCTGTGATTGGGTTGGGATTGGCGTCGTGGAAAAGCTGGCTAGAGAGGGCCGCTGTGTGCGCCTCGCTGTCAATGGACTTCATCCTGGCCAAGAGTTGCAACCCTATTTGCGCGATACCTTGGCTGCGAAACTTCACAAAGCCGGCGTTGAAATCATTCCTTATGCCAGGTTGTTTGGTCTTGATGCTGACACGGCCTATTTGACACACATCGCGTCGGGTGATCCTATCGTTCTGGAAGACGTTGACACAACAGTGCTCGCTTACGGTGGCGAAGCGAATAGATCTCTGGAATTAGCGCTCAGAAAGGCAAGTCTGAAGCACCATTTGGTAGGTGACTGTTTATCGCCACGCACAGCAGAGGAAGCCATCCTTGGAGGTGTTAAAGTTGGGCTTACTTTGTAAGCGAATAGAAAATTTTGTGGAATCTTCGAAAATGACAGCCTCTACCCCTACTCAAAAGTACCTAGACACTTTGCTTCTTTACTATGAAGAAGAAGTCGAAGGGGAGGGTTTCTTTCAAGCTTTGGCGGACAGGTTGAATGACGCTGACCAGAAAGCAAAGATGGTCATAATGGCTGACGTTGAGCGTTTTTCAGCGGCATCAGTTGAACCCTTGTTGTCCAAATACCAACTTACGCCAAAAAGCAAAAAAGAACTCACGCTGTCAGGGCAAGCCCATGCAGATAGCTCTTCGCTAGATTGGATTGCTATTCTAGAAGGAATGGCGAAGACTTTCCCGGGTTGCATCGATATGTTCAAAGACCTCGAGGCGATGGCACCGGTTGAAGACCTTCCGATGTTGGAGGTTTTGACGGCGCATGAAATTGCAGCGTTGGACTTTTTGCATTTGGAACTACAGGGCGACCCGAATTCAGTGTCTCCGATGATGCATTATCTTGAAACTGGAACAGCTGCGACAGAACAAGCTTAAGCTTGAGTCCAAACCCAAATGAGGAGCGAGATAATGACGACTGTGCTTACAGGGCGATGCTACTGCGGGTCGATAACCTTCAAAACGACACAAGAACCACAAACCGTTGCTTATTGTCATTGTGACGATTGTCGACGTGCAACGGGTGGGCCGGTTGCAGCCTTCGCTGCTATGGATGAAACGGCTGTAACTTTTTCGCCGGATGAGGGTCGTAGGATTGCGGCCAATCCAGGCGTCGCGCGTACTTTCTGTGCTGACTGTGGATCCTCGTTGACCGGTCGCTATGACTATCTACCTGGGCAAGTTTACATCTCGTTAGGCGTTATCGATCAAGCCAACGACCTAGAACCAAAAATTCACTCTCATGAGTCAGAACGATTTACCTGGCTTCGTATAGATGATGACTTAGAGCGTGTGGCTGCAACAGCGCGCGCAGAGATCAAGGACGTACTCGTTTAATCAAGGTCGCGCCAGAATAAGAAGATGGGTTCTTTGACAGCAGACATGACCTTGTTATGGGGTTCAATTGCGGGACCAATATTGCGCAAGATTTCATCATAGGCTGCTTCGGATTGTTCTCTATCGCGAAAGGACATAATCGAGAAGTAGCGTTGTTTCCGCTCCTCATCCGTGTCCAGATTTGACTCTGGTTCACGCAAGCCAAGAGGACCTGTCGATACAAGAAGGTCTTGATCGAGTAGCCTCATTACAAGTTGGTCATAGTCCCGTTTGAACTGATCGATCGTGTGGCCATCTTTTAGATCGAACCAAGACAGCATGTGATACATGAGAGAACTCCTAAATTTGAACGACTTGATCTCGTTTTACAGTCAAATGATAGTTATCTGGCCCGTCTAGTTCTCTAGCGTATTTGTGGCCCGCGTAAACGGCTGTAGCTATGATCCCCGGGGCAAAACAGTCGCCAATCCGTTTGAGGGATTTCACTGTATTGTCGCTTTGCCCGATGAGTTCTTGTGTTTCATAAAAAAGCTCATCGTTTGGCAGACGTGCAGTCACCAACACCAAAGCATCCGTGCTAAGCGGCTTCTCTCTTCCGCTATAGGAACAAGAAAGCAGGGTTGTTGTCCCATCAAAAGCTAACAAGTTATGAGCCAACACCAGCTCAACACCCAAGTCCATCAACCTTGTTTGCGTTCTGGCTTGTTCGCTGGTGTAGGAAGTGAAAGAACCAACACAGTTATCAGGGGTAACGTAGGTCACTGAGCAACCGTTTGAGGTCAGGAGTTCGGCCAATACTGCACCCATGTAATAGCTATCATCATCGAATAGGGTAACTTTTCCGGTCGGGAGATTGCCGTTCATTATGTTGTCAGGAGTGAAGATCTGCGATTTCGCGGTTAGTTCCTTAATACCGATCAGATTGGACCGTCCAAGCCCATCGGCTCGCCAATTTGATCCAGTAGCAATGGCGATATGGTCTGCCTCCGTCATTAGGATGTCTTTAGGAGTGAGCTTGCTTTCCATAAAGATATCAACTTTCGGCATCGTTAGAAGCTTTTGGACACGATAGTCCCGTACTCGGCCCCATTCACTGAGGCCAGGGAGGCGTGATTCTTTGTTAACGCGCCCACCCAGCTCGTTTTGCGCCTCTGACAGCATGACAGAGTAACCACGTTGGCCCAGAGCGAGCGCAGTTTCAAGCCCAGCAGGGCCGCCGCCGACAACAAGAACTTTTGAATCAGATTGCCTGGACTCAATCTTTTCAGGGTGCCAACCACGTCGCCACTCTTCGCCTATGGTTGGGTTTTGCGTACAGCGTATCGGTACGCCTTGCCCATCGCCGGAATAACAGATGTTGCAACCGATGCATTCGCGGATCTCGTCAACGCGGCCTTCTTCAATTTTCTTCGGCAAGAATGGATCAGCAATAGAAGGACGTGCGGCGCCTATGAAATCAACGATACCGCGCTTGATTTGAGAGGCCATTGTATCGGGCGATGTAAAGCGGCCGACTGTGACGACCGGCTTAGTCGTCGCTGCCTTCACAAAGGAAACGTAAGGCTCCAGCGCTGCTTGTTTGACGAAACGAGAGACACCCATCTCGAAGGAATAATCCCTAACCGAAACGTCCCAAAGGTCCGGTAGTTCAGCCAGTATAGAAAAAATCTCTCGGCTCTCTTTTTGAACAGGCGTGCCATCGGGCCCACCGCCGTCATCGATTGAGAAACGGACAGCCACAGCACATTTATCACCAACAGCTTCTTTGGTTTCTTCGACCAGCTCCTTAATCAATCGCGTGCGGTTCTCAACCGATCCGCCGTATTCGTCTGTGCGAGAGTTGACATCCGCTCTCAGGAAGTTGGAGAGAAGATAGCCGTGCGTTGCGTAAACGTAGACAATGTCGAATTCGGCGGCTTTGGCTCTCAATGCTGCATCGCGGTGCCATTGCCTCACGTTCTTAATGTCTTCTTTGTCCATGGCTCGGCTTTGGGCCGGGTACCCGTTGGTAATGGGTAGGCTTGCGATGTCCATTCCAACTTCGCGCGTATAGAGGTTGTCGGAGCGACTGCCGCCGTGCCAGAGCTCTACGCCAGCCAAAGCGCCATGAGCATGGACGGCTTCGGTCATAAGCGCATTGGCTTTCACGTCGGCTTCATCCCACAAGCTTGCATAAGGGAAAGGCAGATCGTCAGAAGTTGGATGGATTGAACAATACTCTGTATTGACAACCCCCCAGCCACCTTCGGCTTTTATGCCCCGCATCGTCGCCAACGTCTGCGGCCTCAGCCATCCCATTCCGGTACAATGGGGCACTTGGTAGAAGCGGTTCTTGGCTGTTACAGGGCCAATCTTCACCGGCTCGAATAAGATATCGTAGCGAGGATCACGCACCGGATTTTTCCTTGTTGATTGATTGGTTTGAGTGACAGAAATGTTTTGGGAAGACTTCGGCTAAGTGATCAAAAGCATCGGTGTGAGCCGTCTCACGACTGTATCTTTCAGGATAAAGCAACATACTAAGCCATAAGCCATCGATAAGGGATTCAAGACGGCGAGCAACAGCGTCCGTGTCGGCAATGGCGTAGCCGCCTTCTTGATTCAATTTCCTGCAAAGCACAGCAATGAC